>JBBROT010000007.1:0-22092 GCA_038229155.1 Bryobacterales bacterium
ATGGCGTGGATTCTGCACCGCCTTCATCGCGCGCGCGTGCCCCAACCGTGACGGTTTGTGGCAAACTCAATCCATGGCGTGCCGTCAAAAACCCGGCCGGGAACTTTATCGGCCCTTGCGGTAGTCAAAGCGGATAGGAGCAGCTTGCACACACTGTGACCACCCCCATCACATTCGATTTAGCTGCCAAGACCACGGAAACCATCCTGTCGTATGAGGACGCCCAACTCATTGCGGGTCTTCGGGACGGAGTGGAGAGCAGCTATGAGATGCTGATTTCCCGCTTCCAGCAGCCTGTCTATAACTTGGCGTACCGGCTTCTCAATGATTCCGGAGATGCCTGCGATGTTACGCAGGAAGTGTTTCTCAAGGTGTTTCGCAACGTCAGCCAGTTTCAAGGCAAGAGCAGTTTGCGCACCTGGGTGTATCGCATCGCGGTGAATGAAAGTCACAACCGCCGCAGGTGGCTGTTCCGGCATCGGCATAAGGAAGTGGGGCTGCAAGAAGACTTTGTGGATGAATCGGAACCGCGCGACCGGTCGCTCGCGGACGGCGGACGCTCTCCTTATGACCGCGCCTTCGACCGCGAAAAGCAGGTTCTTCTGGAAGAGGCGCTGGCACGCATCAACCCCTGCTTCCGTGAGGCCGTGGTGCTGCGCGATGTGGAAGATTTGAGCTATGAGGAGATTGCGGAGATTCTGCAGATCTCCATGGGGACGGTGAAGAGCCGAATTTTACGCGGCCGTGAGGCGTTGCGCCTCCAGTTAACCGCGCGCATTAGTCCGGAACTGCAGTTACGGGAATGCTTATGAGCTGCCGCGCCTTAGAAAATCATCTCTCGCGTTTCCTGGAAGGCGACCTTCCGGAGACTCAGTCGCGGGTGCTGCTCCTGCATCTTTCGAAGTGCCAGGCGTGCAACGCCAAGACGGCGGAAGCGCGGCAGGCCCGAACGCAGTTGCTCGCGTCCATGCGCGCCATGCCCGTGAAGCAGGCTCCCTGGGAACTGACCAGCCGTCTGCGTGTGACGGCGTCGCATGAGCTTGCGCGGGTGCGCGGCTGCGGGGATTTCTCCTCAGCATCGCGAAGATGGTGGATGCGCGCCCGTATCTCCATGCGCGATCTGATGCGTCCGCTGGCGCTGCCGGCGGCGGGCGGGCTGCTTTCCTCCATTGCCTGTTTCAGTATGCTGGCCAGCAGCCTGACCTTCCCGCAGCAATTTGCCGGAAACGATATTCCGCTCGGCTTTACCACACAGGTACAGGTGGATCAGCTCTCGCCCTTCGGCTATACCGGGCATGATGTGGTGATTGAACTGACCATCGATAAGAACGGGCAAGTGGCGGATTATTCGGCGCACGGGTCCGTCACGCGCGACGATATGCGGCAGTTGGGCAACCTGATTCTGTTTACCAGCTTTGCGCCCGCCACCGCCTTCGGGCAGCCCACCAGCGGCAAGATTCTGCTTCGTTCGCATCGCATCAACGTTCGCGGTTAATGCCGCGACAGAAACTCGGGCAGCACTTCCTGGCTGACCAATCCGTGCTCCGGCGCATCGCGGCGGCCGCGTGTGAAAAAGGTGAGCCGGTGTTGGTGGAAATCGGCCCCGGCAAGGGCGCGCTGACGGAATACCTTCTGGACCGCGCCATGCACGTGGCCGCGGTGGAACTGGATCGCGAACTGGCGGCGGAACTGACCGTCCGCTTTCCCGCCTTGGAAGTGGTCCACGAAGACGCGCTTCACGTGGACCTGAACCGCTGGTCCGGCGCGCCCGTCGTGGGCAACCTGCCGTACTACGTCGCCACGCCCATCATCTCTCGCGTGGTCCGCCTGCGCCGCCCGGCTGTGTTTCTGGTTCAGAAGGAAGTTGCTGAACGAATCGTTGCCGTGCCCGGCACGAAAGCATACGGCTATTATTCAATAGATACGCAGTTTTTCGCCGATGCCACCCTGCTCTTCACCGTCAAGCCCGGGTCCTTCCGGCCTCCACCGCAAGTGGATTCCGCGGTGGTGAGGCTAGTGCCGAAGGCTCAATCCGTGGTTGCCGAAGCGGACGAGTTTCTGAGCTTCGTCAGCAAAGCCTTTCGCCAAAAACGCAAAACGCTGCGAAACAATCTGGCACCGTATTACGGCCGTGAGTGGACCGATGCACAGCCGGAATCGGGCGAGCGCGCCGAAACCCTGAACATGGCACAATTTGCGGCATTGTTCCGCCGCCTAGTACCATAGGCCGTCTGATGAAAGTTTTGATCGTGGGCGCCTCCGGTGCCCTGGGCCGCGAACTGGTTCGCGAGGCGCTGCGCCAAAATCATCAGGTAACCGCGCTGGTGCGCAATTCGAAACAGTTCACCGGCATGAGCGACCCCAACTTGACGGTCACCGAAGGCGATGTGCTCAAGCCGGGTGCCCTCGACGTCCCCATGGCATCGCAACAGGCCGTGATTTGCAGCCTGGGCGTGAAGATCACGCGCAAGGAAGTGACCGTGCTGTCCGAAGGAACACATAACTTGGTGCGGGCGATGCAACGGCACAACGTGCGGCGCTTGCTCTGCATCACCGGAATTGGCGCGGGGAATAGCCGGGGCCATGGCGGCTTCTTTTATAACCGGGTAATTCAGCCGCTTTTTCTGAAAACCATTTACCGGGATAAAGACCGGCAGGAAGAAATCGTGCAGGATAGCGCACTCGATTGGATGATTATTCGCCCCGCGACTTTGACGAATGGCAAGGCTTTGAACAAGTTCAGCGTTGTGCAGGAGATGCGCGGCTTGCAGGCAGGAAAGATTTCGCGCGCCGACGTGGCGGAATGGACCGTGGCCCAGCTTGAGATTGATAAATATCTCTATTGGGCAATTGTTTTAACTGAATAAGAGCCCTTGTAACGAAGACGGTTCCTGTAACACTAACTGACAGCATATGGATCACGCAGATCATAGCCAGTTTCAATTCGCCGCCGAGCGATACGTACTGGCAGAGCTTTCCGAGCCGGAAGCGCTCGCCTTCGAAGAGCATTTCTTTTCTTGTGCGGCCTGCGCCCAGGATGTGGAAGACCTGACCGCCATACGCCTGGCTTCTCCTTCCGTATTGCCCGATCTCAGGCGCGCGGATGGGCGAAAGCCTCAACCCGGCCGGAATTGGTTCGCGCTGCCATGGGTCCCTCAATTTGGCTTAGGAGCTTTCGCGCTGTTGGCGGCCTTTACCGGTTACCAGAACGCGGTGCAGATTCCAGGCCTGCGCGCGGCCGCGGCGGAATCGCTGCAATTGTCCGCCGCGCCACCTACGCTCACGGCCAGCCGGGGCACCGGAAAAAGTACATTGTCCGCCAGCCACCGTTCCTCTGCGTTGCTGATCGCGAACGAGTGGCCGGAAAAATACCCTGGGTATGAAGCGCGCATCGGCCGCTTCGGTAAAGATGAAGAACTCCTGCGGGCCCAAGCGCAGACGGGCGATGCCGCTTTACTGGTGTCCGTCCCAGCCGCCAAACTCGGCCCGGGAGTTTTCGAACTCAAAATTTTCGGTATTCGCGAAGGAATCGCGCCGCAACTTGTGGCAAGATATCCATTCACCGTACAAGGAACAAACGAACGATGAGCAAATCGCGCTTTCTTTTCCATGCTTATGCCGCCGGTTTATCCGGCAAGATTCACCGGCCTTACGAAGAAGTGCTGGAAGTACAGGCGCCCAGTGCCCTGCCCCCTTCGGGCGGCGTGAGCAGCGGCAGCGCCAAGGCAGTGAAGGTCCGCGATTTTCTGCAGTGCGGTTCGGTGGTCAGCCGAGCCACCGGGGAATTTCAAGCAGCTACCGGCACCTTTGAGACGCGCGTTACCGCCGCCGCTGAACAATTCAATCTGGCCGGCGTAGTCACGGCGGATCTGATCCGCGCGCAGGTGCATTCGTCTCATTCGCAGCAGGAAAGTATAGAGCCCTCAATTGTGCCCGAAGGCTCCGCCATTATCAACTTGAGGGTACTCGGCACGCTGATCGAATTAGAAAATCTGTCTGACCTGTTCACGGAATTGAACACCATGGAGAAGCTGCGGGAGCGTCACAAGCTGAAGGCCGATTTCCGCGAGCGCATCCACGAATACACCATGGTGGGCCGATCCGCTGAACTTGAGGAAAGCCGCCTGCACCGGTATTTTCCATTCTGCCGACGTAAGCCGCAAGAGGACTTACATGAGACGCGGCACGCGGCTATCCTGCCTCTGTTCCTCGTTCTTACGCCGTCCGGGCCGGGCTTCAAAGTGATTCAGAATGTGATCCACATCGAAAACTTCGGCCGTCTGCATCTGGGTGATCTGATCGTCACGCCAACAGAGCGCCGCGTCACCGCGCTTCATGTCGACCTCGGTTCGGCCACAGGCGGCCACTTCACCGTGTGTTCCGTGGGCGCGAATGGCGGCCAGACAGATCCCCCTCCCGATGGCGGCAACTAACACACATAATGTTATGAATGCGGCGAGCACTTAGCGTACTCGGAACGGCACTGCTGTTCAACGCATGCTCCCCCACCGCGAAGCCCGATCTTCTTTGGCGAGCCGAAATTGCCCGCTCTGAAACCATTCGCAATCAGCAGGGTCCGGAAGCCGCGCTTCATTTTCTTGCCGGATTGCCCGCGCGCTTGCCGAAGGACCAGCACGCCACCATCTCCGCCGAATACAGGCGATTGCACGCTGTAGCAAAACTCGAAGACAATTTGGGCAACTGGCGCGAGGCCGACCGCCATCTTCAGGAATGCCTCAAGCTGAGCGCCTCTGAACACAACGCCAGACGTACCGCCGTGGCACAAGTGTTTCGCTTCAGTATTCTGCTGAAGCTGAACCGGTTGCGCGATGCGGAGCAGTCTTTGGAAGCAGCCCGGGAATATGCAAGCTCTTCGCACGATACTTCGCTGGACCGGTTCATTCTTCATGACACTGCGTTTCTGCTTGAAAAGGCCGGGCGTTTTGAAGAATCGATCGAGCCGTTGAACAAGTCGCTTCACCTGTTTCAAGCAGCCGGCGAGAAAGGGCCCGCCGCCAACGTGCGCATCAGCCTGGGGTGGGCATATTACCACCTGGGTCACTTCGAAAAAGCGAACGATGAGTACTTGGCCGCACAGGCCGAAGCGCTTCCACAGGATCAGCATCTGTGCCTGGGTCACCTGGGCAACCTGGCATTCCAGCGCCGCGATTTCAAGAAAGCCGCCGACTATTACCGCTTGGCCGCGGAGGCCGCGAAGAACAGCAACCCCGATTACCGCGCGCGTTGGCTCACCAATGAGGCGACGGCCTTGATCGAATTGCGACAGTGGCACGCCGCGGCCGAGCGCAACCGTGAGGCACTCGCCTTGGGTGATCAGCTTCCCAAAATGTCTGAGCGGCAACTGGCGCTGGTGAATCGCGCACGCATCGCGGCGGGCGAACACCAGATAGCGGCGGCGGTAAAACAGCTACAGGCTTTGATCGCGGATGCGCACGAGCCTGGCCCCACTCTCGATGCCTATTCAGAGCTGACGCAAATCCACCAGAGTGTAGGCAACGCATCCGCGGCGGAAGCTTCTTATCTTGCGGCCGTGGCTCTGATCGACCGCCAGCGAACGGAGCTTCACGATCTGGATAACAAGCTCTCCTTCGCCGCCAGCGCCATCCGGTTGAATCAGCAATATGTGGCGGGGTTGATGGAGCGCGGCAATCATGAGAAGGCCTTCGCGGCCGCGGAAGCCGGTCGCGCGCGCATGCTTCGCGATAATCTGAACCTGCCTGAGCACCTTGCCGAAAACAACACACTGAACACATTTCGCGCGTTGGCTACGCGCACGGGCGCGGCTTATTTCGTCTATTGGGTGACACCGGAACATTCGTACCTCTGGGTGATCGCGCCGGGAAGCTATGCCGCCTACACGTTCCCCGGCGAAACCGAGCTGCGCGACCGTGTGGACCGCTTCCAAAAGCTGGTGCAGGAGCGCCAGGAAGCCTCCGCCGAAGGAGCCACCCTTTTCCGCACACTGGTGGAACCCGCCATGAAACAGCTTCGCGGAACGTCTCAGGTGGTGATTGTTCCCGATGGGCCGCTCTACGGATTGAACTTCGAAACACTGCGCCAGGGCACCTCCGCGGCACCTTACTGGATTGAGAATGTCACCCTCAGCATCGCGCCTTCCCTAACACTCATGCTGGGCGAGCGCAGGCGGCCCTTCGCGCAGACGCGCCGCGTGCTGCTGATGGGAGATGCCAAGGAATGGAGTACCGATTTTCCCCGGCTGCTGAACTCGCCGGGCGAGCTCGATAAGATTGCGGCGCAGTTCCCGCCGGCCGAACAGACGCGCCTGACCGGTGAGCATGCGAATCCGATTGAGTACGAACGCATGTCGCCATCCAGCTTCCGCTTCATTCATTTCGCCACGCATGCCGATGGGAACCGTATTGCGCCGCTTGAATCGGCCATCATTCTTTCGCGTGCCGAGGGCAGAGGCAAGCTGACGGCGCGCGATGTGCTGCGCCTGCCCGTGCACGCGGAAGTGGTTTCAATTTCAGCATGCCACAGTGCCGGTGCCAGGACTTATGCGGGCGAGGGGCTGGTGGGCTTGGCGTGGGCCTTCCTGCGGGCCGGCGCACAATCGGTGGTAGCGGGGCTATGGGACGTGAGCGACTACTCGTCCCCGCTGGTGATGGGCGCATTCTATAGCGGTTTGGCGCATGGCCAGGACGCGCCGGGGGCATTGCGCGCCGCGAAACTGGCGCTGTTGAAACCAGGAAGCAAGTATGCGGCACCTTATTACTGGGGCCCGTTTCTGCTCTATCGCGGCGCGGGCAGTGTGGAGCTTTCGCTCGCCGCGCGCTAACTGAGCGCTTGGCGAATTCGTTCGTACTGCCGCCCGAAGTATCCGGCGCTCCACCACAGCGACCCCGCATAGAGCGCGGCAAAAACAACCACCAGCGTTGACAGATAAAAGGGCGCGGCTTGCGGGGTGGCCCGCAATGCTCCAATCGCGCCGGCGGTAGTAATGCCGATGATGATAATGGCCAAAAATTGATCGATGACGTTCCCGCCCGCGCTGCTTCCCGCATTCTCCGGTCGAAGCACGGAAGTAATGTTTCCCCAGGCCAGCATCGCGAAGCAAAGGGCGCAGCCCTCCAGCAAATCGGCCGTCCCTTCGCGCCAGCCAAAACGCCACGCTGCAAGTATCGCCAGCGGAAGGGTAGGGCCGCAAACCGCTATTGCGAACGCTCTATTTTTCGCCAGGAAAATACGGATGCTTTTTAAGGGCATGAGTAGGAAGCGATCCAACCCAGGTACTCCGTCGAACCCGAAGCTGTTCATCGCAACAGCGATGCTGAGAAACGCTAGAACTCCCAACATCACGCGCAAGGCGTCCGGCTCGGGACGGTCCGCTACAACCAGGTAGAGCCCCAGAGCCGAGCTGATCAACCAGTTCTTTCGAACCTCTGCCAGCTTGGATTGCAACCGAAGTTCACGGCTTAAGAGAGACATTCTTCGCGCGCTGCGGGCCGGGCGTGAGCGCCCCTTTCGCGGTGAATGTTTTAACATCCACGGAAGTGCGCAACGTGCGCAGTAAGCGGCGATTCCCGCCAGTATTACCGCGAAGAGTATCGCCCACCACTGCCCTGCCCCGGCAAGAATAACCAGATGTGAGGGCAGCGGAGGAAACGTTCGCGTCCACGCCCACCAAAGGCCCGCACCCACCGCGAGCGCGAGCCAAGCCAGACGAATCGGAAGTGCCGCCTTCGCGGTTTGGGACAAATCGGAAACCGCCAATCCCGCGGCGAACCCAGCGGCCATCAGGAACAGGTAGGCCGCCGCCGAATGAAGCGGATGCCGCAAGGCAAGCACCGGCCAAATGCCACCGGCGATAAAAGCAACAAACGCCCAGGAGATGGGCGATACAAAACGGGATAGCACGCGCAGTCCGAATCGATGGGGGGCCGATAGCGGGAAACGGGCCATGTCGCGGGTCCCTATTGCCAGCCCCGCGGCGTCCCACCCTGGCTGCAGGCATAGCAGCAAAAGTGCCGCCAATAAAATCTCCAGCAGCGATGTGTTTCCCTCCGCGGTTTGCTTTCTTACGTCCCGGAGAAATGTCCCGTAGCGGGCCAGCGCTGGCACCGCCAGAAGCCCCATCACCAGAAGATTTCCTTTGACTGAGGTGCCGCCGCGCAGAATCCTGCGCCAGTAGGCCAACCACTGCCATTTCAGTAACTCAGCCAAGCCAATCCCACTCGCCAATCTCTGGGCGGCCCACGTGTTCGAAGTAGTAATCCTCCAGCGTGCGGCCTTCTTGTGCTACGTCCGCCATGTCCTTGCGGCAGACAATCTGTCCCTCGCGAATGATGGCGAAACTTTGTACAAGCTGTTGCGCGATTTCAAGAATGTGCGAGGTCAAAAAGATGGTGACTCCGCGCGCGGCGAGCAGCCCCAGCAGATCTTTGATGCCGCGCCCGGATGCCGGGTCAATCCCTTCGAACGGCTCATCCAAGAATAAGACGCGCGGGTTGTGCAGCAGCGCCATCGCGAGCGAACATTTCTTTGCCATGCCATACGACGCCTGATCGGAATACGTATCGCGCACATCCCAAAGATCGAGCGCGGTCAGTAACTGTTGGGCGCGGCTTTCGGTCTGCTCCTCCGTCAAGCCATAAAGCGGGCCGCTCAGGCGCAGGTGCTCCATCAGCGTGAGCGAATGAAACAGCGCGTTCCCTTCCGGCAGCACACCGATGGCGCGTCGCGAGTTCGGGTCCGCGGGGTCCGGCGGCATACCCGCCACGGTGATTTCGCCGGCACTCGGCTGCAACAAACCCGTTAGCATCTTCACCGTAGTGGATTTGCCAGAACCATTCGGGCCCAGGAACCCGAAGATGATGCCTTTGGGAATTTCCAGCGTCACATCGCGCACGGCGGTGAAGTTCCCGAAGCGCTTCACCAAACCGCGCGCCTGAATTTCAAACTGCGGCGAAGAGGTCACGATCGGGAGAGAAACATCTGCACAATAAGTAGAATCGCGATGCCCACCACGGAGGTGATGATTTTCATCACGGTCCAGCTCTTCAAAGTTTGCGGCACCGTCATCCCCAGGTACTGATTCACCAACCAGAAGCCCGCATCGTTCACATGAGAAATCATGGTGCCGCCGCAACAAACGGCGAGGTAGATCATCTCAGGCCGATAGCCGGGAATGCCTTTGACCAGAGGGGCGACAATTCCCGCCGCCGTAATAATAGCGACGGTGGCACTGCCCTGCGCGGCACGCATAGCAGCCGCAATCAGATAAGCCAGCAGGATGGGCGAAACATTCGCCGACGCCAGCAATTTACCCGCATACGCGCCCGCGCCGGTATCCACAATCACCTGCTTGAACGCCCCGCCGCCGCCCATGATCAGCAGCAGAGAGCCCACCGGCCCAAACGAAGCCAGCGCCAGCTTTCCCAACTCGTCGCGGTTCAGCCCGCGCCGCACGCCGAAGAAGTACATGCATGCCAGCGCCGTCACCGTCAATGCGGTAAAAGGGTGGCCGAGGAACAGCAGCGTTTGATTTTTCGGACCCACAATCGTGGAGGCCACAATCAACAGCACCGGCAAAACCAGCAGCAAAATCACCAGGCCAACGGCAGGAGGCCGGTGCGTCGAAACCACCTGTTCGCTTTCCAGTTTGCGCGCAATTTCAGGAACGGGAACGAAGATGCGCTTTGCGATCCAGCGGCCATAGAACAAGCCACCGGCCAAAGTCATCGGGATGGAAAGCAGGCTGCCCCACACGATGGTGGCACCCAGATCCGCACCCAGCAACTGTGCCGCGGCAGCGGGCGCGGGGTGCGGCGGCACCAGCGAATGCAGCACGGTAAGCGGTGCCGCCATCGCCATGCCATACAACAGAATCGATTTTTTCGATTCCTTCGCCAAGCTCCAAACCAGCGGCACAAGAATGATGAAGCCCACCTCGAAGAAAATGGGAATGCCCACCAGGAACGAAGCCACCAGTACTGCCCAAACCGCGTTCTCGCGCCCGAAAACTTTCAGCAACCAGTTAGCCAGCACGTGCCCGCCGCCCGATTGCTCCAGGTACGCGCCAATCATCGCGCCCAAGCCCAACACCACCGCGATGAAGCCCAGCGCCTCCCCCACGCCGGTCTGGATGGATTTCAGCAGCGCCGCCGGTGTCAGCCCGCAGGCCAAACCCAGCGCCATGCTGGTCAACAGCAACGCCAAAAATGCGTGCAGCCGAACCGTGAGGATCAACGCGAGCAGCAGCGCAATAGATCCAAAAGTAAGCAGCAGCAGCAGCGGGCCGGTTACCGTAGCGTGTGGAATTGTATGGTTCCTTTTCGTTCCCACGCCGCTAGCACCGCGCCGTTCGGGACAGCCGTGAGCGTAACAAAAGCACCGCCGGAATCAAGCAGCACCGGCTCCTTCGCGCCGGGCACGCTGGCGAACAAACCTTCGGCAGTGTTCCAGGCCGCATACACACCGGCCTTGCCGCTGGCTATCGCGGGATTCTTACCATCCCGGAGCAGAGTTTCAGGGCCGCCCACGGGTGCCAGGTAAAGGCTCTTCTCGCGGCGCCAGAGTGTGGTCAGACCGCCATCGCGCGCTTCCGCCATCCCGCCGCCATCCATCGGGCACGCGTTCAATTTCCAACTGCCGTTGCCCAACTTGGCGGGAGCGCCGAATGTATGACCGCCATCAGAAGATTCCATCAGGTACATGTCCCGGTCGCCCGCCAGTTCATTCCGCCACAACACTTCCAGCTTGCCCGTGGACGTGAACATGGCCGTGGGATGACAGCACTGGCAGATGCTGCCCGATGGCGATTTATAGACTGCAAAATTCTTCGACCACGTCAGCCCCGCATCGGACGAATAAGCGCCCCATAGCTCGGTCCCCGGCTTGCCCGGCTTCAGATTGCGAAGGTCAAGCCACGCCGCGAAGAGCCTGCCATCGGGCGCGGCCGCCATCGTGTGAAGCCCCTCTCGCGCGGCCCCGGGCTGGTCTGTGATGGTCGCGCCGGCGTGCCATGTCTTGCCGTCATCCGTGGAGCGCCAAGTCAGTAGATCGCCATCCGCGCCTTTGCCGACCTTCCCCGCGATGGTCGAAATTACCACCGCGCCTTTCATGACAGCCACTCGCGGCCCGCGATGATTGCCCAGCGAAAGCACGCCGGGCTCATCCACTTTGACGGGGCTGGTCCAGGTCTTGCCGGAATCGCCCGAGCTCTCGAAATAAATCGCGCGATCCGTCCCGAAAACGAGCGCGGTCAGGTTACCCGAAGAAGCCAGGTGCGGCTGCCGGAAGTTGGGCAAATCGCCCGGCAGCAGATTGGCGGCCAGAAGGAGTGTCAGCCAGTACATCCGCCTATCATTTCACAAGTCGCCGATACTAGCCGCGTCGCCTCAGCCGCATCGCCAGATACACCACCACCAGTATGTTGATCAGCAAAATAGCCACCTTCGCGAGCGTCACATGCTTGACCAGTTCGTAAATCTCAATCGGGATCAGCAGCCCTGTAGTGATCACGGTGAAGTATTCCGCCCAGCGTTTGCGCCGCAGCAGCCCAACGCCTTCCGTCAGCAGCAGCGCCGCATACACGAAAGTGCCCACGCTGAATTCGCGCAACTGCTTGGGGCTGATGTTCGTCACGCGGTTGATGGCCAGGTGGACGTAATGATTGTCAGGGTCCACGCGCAACATCTGCACCCAATGATTCACGGTATGCGCTATATCGCGATGCAACAAATGCTGCGCACCCAGACCCACAAACAACAGAGCAAGTCCTTTCACCAGTTTGAAAATCCCGATCAATAGAATGCCGGTCGCGCTCTTTCCGTGACTGGCGGTTCTCTTGCGCGCACCGGCATTGCGGCTTCTCTGAGGCACCTTAACAATGAACCACACAGCGAACCACACAGCGAACCCTTCCAGTGGACCGCGGGCCTAAAAAGCTGTCAGACTCTATCCATGGTTTCTGAGAACGAACACATATTCCGGGGGATGCTGGAATCCGTGGGCGAAGGCGTCTATTGTATGGATCAGTATGGTCTTTGCACGTTCATCAACAAGCCCGCCGCTACTTTGCTCGGCCTGAAAGTCGAGGAGTGCCTCGGGCGCAACATGCACCAGCTCATCCACCATACCAAGCCGGACGGCACGCCGTTTCCTTTTAGCGAATGCCCCATCAATGCCTCCGTAAAAAGTGGAATGCCCACCGAATTAAATGACGATGTGATGTGGCGCGGCGATGGAACACCCGTGCCCGTGGCGTATATCGTGAAGCCGTTCCTGACCGGAACGGCCGATGCCGGTGCCGCCATCACGCTGCGAGATTTGAGGACCGCAAAACGGGCGGAAGCGGCACTCGAAGAACGCGCCCGCGTTGCACTTCTCACAGCCGATATCGGGCTTGCTCTCACCCGCAGCAACGATCTTCCAGAGATGCTGACCATGTGCGCGGAAGCCATCGTGAAGCACCTGGATGCGGCCTTTGCCCGCGTCTGGACTCTCGACCCCGCCGGAAAAACGCTTGAACTGCAGGCCAGCGCCGGTTTGTATACCCACATCAACGGTGCTCACGCGCGGATACCGGTGGGCGAATTTAAAATCGGCTGGATCGCTCAGGAACAAAAGCCACATCTCAGCAATGACGTGGCGACGGACCCGCGCGTAGCCGATCACGAATGGGCCACTCGCGAGGGCATGAAATCTTTCGCCGGATACCCGTTAATTGTGGACGGCCAGTTGATCGGCGTCGCGGCACTGTTCGCGCGGCATGAGTTGCCCGTCGAAACCCTCCACTCGCTTGGGACCGTGGCGAACAGCATTGCGCTCGGTATCGAACGCAAGCGCAAAGAATGGGCGGTTCGCAGCAGCGAAGCCCGCAAGAATTCCATACTTGAAACGTCGCTCGATTGCATCGTCATGATCGACGCCGAAAGCCGCATTCTGGAGTGGAACCGCGCCGCCGAAAAGACTTTCGGATACCGCCGCGAAGAAGTGATTGAAAAGCAGCTCCCCGACACCATCATTCCCCCCGGTTTGCGGGACGCGCATCGCCGCGGCATGGAGCATTACCTGAAAACTGGCATCGGGCCCGTCATCGGAACCCGCATCGAAATCACCGGCATGCGCTCCGATGGTTCGGAATTTCCGGTGGAACTGGCCGTGAATCGCATCAGCATTCAAGGCGCGCCGCTTTTCACCGCAACGCTGCGCGACATCACCGAACGCAAGCAGGCCCAGGACGATCTGCAACAGGCCAAAGACGCCGCCGAATCCGCCAACACCGCCAAGAGCAGCTTCCTGGCGAACATGAGCCACGAATTGCGTACGCCGCTGAACGCCATCCTGGGTTACAGCGAAATGCTGCTGGAGGAAGCGCGCGAAAGCCAAGACGAAACGCTTTCGAAAGATCTGACGCGCATCAATTCAGCCGGCAAACACCTGCTGGCGCTGATCGGCGACATTCTCGATCTTTCGAAGATCGATGCCGGCCGCATGGATTTTTACCCAGAAACGTTCTCGTTGGAAATGCTGGTTCGCGATGTGTCGGTCACTGTCGAATCTCTCATCTCAAGCAACGGCAACACTTTGGAAGTGAAGCTTGAGCCCGAGCTGGGCAACATGTTCGCGGACATGACCAAGATGCGGCAGAACCTGTTCAACCTTCTTTCGAACGCGGCCAAGTTCACCAGTGAAGGGCAAATTCATCTCGATGTCCGAAGCGACCATGAAGACGGTAAAGACGACCTGGTCTTCACCGTGCACGATACCGGCCGCGGCATTCCGCCCGAACGCATGGACCAGCTCTTCCTTCCGTTTTCCCAACTGGATAAGTCCATCTCCCGCGATTTCGGCGGCACCGGCCTGGGCCTCACCATCACGCGAAAGTTTTCTCAGATGATGGGCGGCGATGTTTCCGTGACCAGCGAACTCGGCAAGGGCAGCGCGTTTACCATTCGCCTGCCGCGCCAGTATCAGCCTCGCGACGAGCCGGAGGCATTGGGCGCCGCCAGTTCTACCGCGGCTTGCGAACCGGGTGGCGATCTGGTGCTAGTGATCGATGACGACCCCACCGCGCGGGATCTGATGAATCGAAACTTGGCCCGCGCCGGCCTGAGCGCCGCGCTGGCCTCTTCCGGCGAAGAAGGGCTCCGGCTCGCGCGCGAATTGAAGCAGAAGGTGATCACGCTCGATGTCCTGATGCCCGGCATGGATGGCTGGGCCGTGCTGCAAGAACTCAAGAGCGATCCTGAACTTGCGAACATCCCCGTCGTGATGGCCACCATGGTGACGGACCGCAGCCTGGGCTATTCATTAGGCGCGTCGGATTATCTGATGAAGCCCGTCACGCGCGAAAAGCTGCAAACCGCCCTCGCGAAATATAAGTGCGATCCCCCGCCCTGCTCAGTTCTGGTTGTGGAAGACGATGTCGATTCGCGCGATCTGATGCGCACCATGCTAACGCGCGAAGGTTGGGACGTCCGTTCCGCCGCCGACGGCGTGGAGGCTCTCGCGAAGATGGAAGAGCGCGTGCCGACCGTGATTCTTCTTGACCTGATGATGCCCAACATGGATGGCTTCGAATTCGCCGCCCATATTTCGAAGCGGGAAGCGTGGCGCAAGGTACCCATTCTGGTGGTGACCGCCAAGAACCTCACGGAGCCGGAACGCGCCCGCCTGAACGGCCATGTGGAACGCATCCTCACCAAAGATGCGCTCTCCCTTGACGAGTTACTCAGCGAGGTTCGCACCCTGATTTCGTCTTGCTTAGCGCCCAGCGTGCCCAAGATATGATGAGGACGGTTCAGTATGAATTCGTCTGAAACGAAGCCCGCGCGCAAGCGCAAGATCAGAAAGTGGCTGGTTCCAGCGGTCGGCTACACCATCGCCCTGGCCAGTCTCTGGGGCGTTTTTCACGATTTCGATTACAAGCTGTTGGAGCAGGACGTCCGTGCACTCAGTTGGGGATGGGTGCTCATCGGCGTGTTGCTCAACCTTACCGTGTATGTTCTCGATGGGCTCCGGTGGGCAGTGCTTCTGAGCCCGGCCGAAGATGCCCCGGTCGCCGAATGCGTGAAGGCCGTCTTCGTCGGTCAGGTCGCGAACGCCGTGCTCCCCGCCAAGGCCGGTGAAGTGGTCCGCTGCTACCTGCTTTCTTTCTGGACCGACACTCCCTTCACCCTCGCCCTCACCGCCGACGCCATCGGCCGCGTGATGGATGGCATCTGCATGGTGCTGGCCTTCTATCTTTTCACCTGGGGCATCACCGACATGCGCCGCGGGCTGCGCGATGGCGCCTTCATCTTTGCCGTGGCCGTGGCCATTCTCTCTTGTCTCTTGCTCTTCGTCCTGTTCCGGCGCGAACACGCAAAGCTCTTCCTGTCGAACAATAAATGGGGTGCGCGCTTCGCGTCCGTGCTGCATGAAATCCATAGCCTGGGCGATGTGAGAGTGTTGCGCAAGGCTTTCGCCATCAGCGTCCTTTACCTGCTGATGCCCATCCTCTCCGTGTGGGCACTCTTCCATGCTTACAATTTCGATTTTTCATTTCAACAGGCCGCCATCGTGCTTGTTGTGATCCACTTGGGCACCACGCTTCCGGGCGCGCCGGCCAACGTTGGGGCCTTCCAGTGGTTCGCCACCATTAGCCTCGAAATGCTGGCCGCCGGACCAATGGAGGCGAAAATCTTTTCCGTCATCCTATACTTCGCGCACACGCTGCCGCCCATCATCATCGGCGCAATCGTGCTGCTGTTCACCGGCTTGAAGCTGGGCGAAGTTCATACTCACGCCAAGAAGGCGCATCACACCGGCCCCGACTCTCCCTCTCATGGAACACCAGCCATCACGCAAGCCGGTGGCGAGTAAGCTTACTCCGCTTTACTCGGCGACGACAGAGTTCGCTTCCACTTTCTTCGGCTTTTCATTCAACCTCAGCGCGATCTCAGCATCGGACGCACCCCGCATTTCCACCGCGATGGGCATATGCTTCTGCAGCGTGGTGCGCAAGCGGTCCTGCGTCAGGCGTTGCGTCGCCGTGTTCAAGGCATACAGAATCTCGTCCGGCGCGTAAAGCTTCAAGGTCCGGTATAAGTCCCATGGCCGCCTGACAGAGGGCGCGGAAATAGTCGCCTCCAGCTTGCGCGCGCGCGTCACCAGCATCTTCACCGCGGCTTGCGATTCCTCAGTCAGCCCCAACCTCCCAGCCATCACGGCTTTCGCTCGCGCGCCCGCGCCTTCCGTCAAAGCCATGTAGAGCGACCGCCATCCGTCCGTCCACCCCGTGCCCGCAAGCGGAATGTTTCGCTTCAACTTTTCCCACTTGTGAACGGCCGCATGGTCGATGCCGGCCACAAGCAGTATCTTTCTGTCTTCCAGTTCACTCAGCGTCGCCGAAGGTGCCGCGTCATTGCCCCAGGCGCATAGCTCCTCGAACCAGCACGCCGGCGCGATTCGCTTTTGCATTTCCGCATCGGAAGCATTCTGAAGCTGCTGCTCGGTCCTTTCGGCAATCGTGAAATTCAACCGGTGTTTGAACCGGATCAGCCTGGCCATACGAACCGGCTCATCGGCAAACGCGCCGGAGTTCGTGGTGCGCAATTCGCGCCTCTCTAAATCCGCCAGCCCGTTCGCCGGATCCACAAGCATCCCCCGGGCAGATCGGTTCAACCCCAAAGCGATTGCATTTACGGTAAAATCGCGGCGCTTCAAATCGTCGCGAATATCGCACGCATCGATCTTCGCCTTGCCTCCCGGCTTGGCGTAGACCTCGGTTCGCGCCATGCCGATCTTGGCCGTAGTGCCATCCGTGAACCGGAACGAAAGCAGTTTCCGCGCATCGTCTTTCCGGACAATTACGCCGCCCGCCTCCTTCACCGCGGTTAAATCCAGCTTCATCGGATTGCCGCACAAGGTGAAATCCAGATCGCGCGTTGGGAGCCCGCCTAACAGATCGCGCACGGCCCCGCCCGTAAGATACAGCGTCTGGCCCGCGGCCGCCGCAGCCGCAACGAACAACGCCGCCGCGCCATGCTGGGCCGTGCTCAAGTGATTCTCCAGCAGGTACAGGTAATCGCTCATCGTGTTTCAGCGCGAGGGTGATGGCGGTCCACGGTACTTCGCAAGCGGCTCCTCAACACGTGTGTGTAGATCTGCGTGGTTGCAATATCGGCATGCCCCAGCATGGTTTGCACGCTGCGCAGATCGGCCCCGCCTTCGAGCAGATGCGTGGCAAAGCTATGCCGAATCGTATGCGGAGTCAAATGATGAAAAATGCCGGCGCGCTTGCCATAGTCGCGCAGCAGTTTCCAGAAGCACTGGCGCGTCATCGCGCCCCCCTGCGCGGTCACGAAAAGCCACTCGCTCGCGCGCCCTTTCAACAGCGCCGGCCGGCCGGTTAGCGCGTAATCAGCAATCGCCGCCAGCGCGGATTTTCCCACCGGCACAATCCGCTGCTTGTTCCCTTTTCCGTTCACCCGCAGTACGCCCAGGCCGCTTTCGAGTTCGCTCACGCGCACTCCGCACAGTTCGCTCACACGCAACCCGCTCGCGTACAAAAGCTCCATCATGGCCCGGTCTCGCGAACCGTTCGGCTTCGTCAGATCCGGAGCCGCCAGCAAGCTTTCCACCTGTTGCAGATTCAGAAAGTGCGGAATGGTCTGCCATTGCTTTGGGCTTTCCAGATGCTCCGTGGGGTCTTCCGCAATATGGCCTTCCCGCCGCAAAAAGCCGTAATAATTCCGCAGCGTCGTCAAATGCCGGGCGATGGAGCGGCTTCCCAAACCGGTGCGATACAAAGAATTCAGATACAGCCGCAACAACTCCTTCGGCGGCAGGCCGCTCGCTTCGGCGGATTGCGCAAAGGCCTCATACCGGTCCAGATCCAGGCGATACGCGTCCAGCGAATTCTTCGCTAGTCCCTTTTCCAGAGCACAAAATTCCAGAAATTCGCCCGTCCGGCTGTCCGGCATCGTGTCACTGATACAATATTGACGAAAATGTTTTGGATAAAGGCGTGATTTGGCGGCCTCCACCACCAAAAAGGCGCTCGTGCGGCGCTTCGACCGTGAACCCCTGCAGGCGTTCGTCAGTCCCGGCGACTACTTGCAGCAAAACGGCATAGAAGTGCTCTCACCCTCCGGAAGCGTGATCTTCATCGGTTACTACGACCTGAAGAACGTCTGCTTCGTGAAAGATTTCGATGCTCCCGGCGAGCCTGCCCGGCAATTTCAGACGCGCCCGAAAATGGATGGCCTGTGGGTCCGCATGAAATACCGCGATGGCGATGTGATGGATGGCATTCTGCCCAACAACCTTCTCCAATGGGATCGCTACGGCTATTCCGTCATCCCGCCCGAACCGTATTCGAACAATCAGCGCGTCTTCGTGCCTAGGGAAGCGCTCACCGACATTCAGATTCTGGGCGTGGTGGGCAGTCCGCTCACCAAAGGCATACGCCGGAAGAGCACTTCCGAAGGGCAGCCCACACTGTTCGATTAGATCTTAGGAACGAAGGTCAATACTGGCCAGATCTTTCCAGCAAGTGCCCTGCAGATTCTTCACGAAATCGAGCGTATGCACCGCGAAGGCGCGCGGGCCCGTATAAGACGCCCACATTTCCTTGGCCTGCTCAAACATGGGCATCACCAAATCGGGGTCCACATTTTGTACCAGCGTGATGTGCGGATGATAAGGAAACGGTTCGCAAAAACTCACGGCACCCTGGTTCAGCGCGCGGTACATGCGATGCAGTTCCAACTCGCCCCGCCTGAGGCCGATGTACACCACTTTCGATTGAGGGAAAATTTCCACATCGCCCAACTCCACTTCGAAATCGCCGAATGGGCGCGATACGTGCCGCAACTCTTCCGCTGCTTCCTCGGCGCAACTGTGAATCGGGCGCGGGGGCAGTACCGTCACATGCGCGTGCGGGCTGCAACCAGGCACCAACGCTAAACGTAGATCGTCAAGGAAGGCTCCCAGCGGATCGGGAAGATAGCTTACCAGGGCGAATTGCTTTAATTGCGCCTGAGGCGCTTGCACACTGCTCATCGACAAGTCTATTGTATCGATTTGCCGTTCCTGGCGATGCTGTACTCTAGTACTAAGGAATGGACTTCTTCCGAAAGCTGCGCCCCGCTGGCCTTTTGCGAGGACTCTGGCTTACTTTCCGCCACCAAAAACCATCGCTGGTTGAAACGGAACAGTACCCACTTTCCCGGCCCGATGTCTCGGAACGATACCGTGGCGCGCCGCGCCTGAACATCGATCCATCGTCCGGCGAAACGCTCTGCATCTCCTGCAATCTGTGCGCGCTCGCGTGCCCTGAAAACCTGATCGTCGTCTCCAGCATCCGCAATGAAAAGACCCGCCGAAAAGACCTGACCGAATTTACTTACGACCTTTCGCGCTGCCTCTTCTGCGGCCTCTGCGAAGACGCCTGCCCCGTGGATGCGCTCGAACTCACGCAGGATTTCGAACTCGCCAGCTACACCCGCGAAGGCATGATCTGGGACCGGCAAATGCTTGAGGAAGGGCCCCGTCCGGTGGATTACCGGGACTGATGTTGGACGCTTTTTTCTTCTGGGCCTTCACTCTGTTCGTGGTCGCGGGTGCGCTCGGCACCGTCACGTTCCGCAACCCGGTGCACTGCGCCATCGGCCTAACGGCGTCGCTCACCGGTGTCGCCGGCATCTTCCTTCTGCAAGGCGCGGAGTTTCTCTCCGTCGCTCAAATCATCGTGTACGTGGGCGGCATCATGGTGCTGTTTCTCTTCGTGATCATGCTAGTCAATGTCGGCCGGTCGGAACGCGAACGGCGCTTCAGCCCGAACGCAAAACTGGCCGCGGCACACTGTTTGGGCGTGGGCGGTCTAGTGCTCTACTTTCTGTTCTCGCGGCCTCTTGTTCTGGCCCCCGCCATCGCGGCATCCGGCTCCGCGCAAGGCAATACCGAACGCATTGGAAATGCGCTGTTCACCTCTTATTTGCTGCCGTTCGAAATTGCGTCGGTACTTCTGCTGGCCGCTCTGATAGGCTCTGTGGTTCTGGCTCGAAAGCGCCCTGAAGCATGATCGCCAATGTTCACTATGTCGCCCTCAGTGCCGTGTTGCTGGTGATCGGCACCGCTGGAATTCTCACTCGCCGCAACCTTGTGGTGCTGCTCATGTCGGTTGAGTTGGTGCTCAACGCGGTCAACATCAACCTGATCGCGTTCGGGCGCAGCCTTCACGATGACGGCGGCCAAATCTTCGCCCTCTTCGTGATGGCCGATGCCGTGGCGGAAGCCGCCGTCGGCCTCGCTCTGCTGATTGCTCTGTTCCGAAACAAAGAAACCGTTCTGGCGGACGAAGTGGATTCGCTGCGGTGGTAAGCGCTCTTCACCTGCTCTGGCTCATTCCGCTTTTTCCACTGGCGGGGGCGGCGCTCTGTCTGGTGGCGCGTCCGGCGAAGCGCGTGGTGGCCATCGTTGCCCCGGGTGCCATCCTGCTCGCCTTCCTCTGGTCCGCCGCCGCGGCCTTTGAGCTTGCCGCTTTGCCGTCGCGAACGTTCGAATTGCCCATCGCCATGTGGCTGCCCAACATCGGCGCGGAATGGGGCCTCTTTCTCGATCCGCTCAGCGCGATCATGATCCTCACCGTTACCGGTATCGCCTTCCTGGTGCATGTCTATTCGGTCGGCTACATGAGTGAGGACGAAGGCTTCATCCGCTACTTCGGCTACCTGAACCTCTTCGTGTTTTTCATGCTGGTGCTGGTGCTGGCGAATAACTATGGGCTTCTCTTCGCGGGCTGGGAAGGCGTGGGCCTCGCCAGCTATCTTCTGATTGGGTTCGATTTTGCGCGTAAGGGTGCGGCCGGTGCCGGCATGAAGGCCTTTGTGGTGAACCGCGCGGGCGACGCCGGTCTGCTGCTCGGGCTGCTTCTGCTCTGGTCTTTAGCGGGCACCGTGCGCTTTGCCGAATCGCACGCGGCATTGGCGCGCATGGGTCACGGCGCGGGCGTGGTCACCGCCATCGCGATTCTGTTCATAGTCGGCGCGGCCGGCAAATCGGCCCAGTTTCCGCTTCACGTGTGGTTGCCTGACGCGATGGAAGGCCCGGCTCCCGTGTCCGCTCTGATTCACGCTGCCACTATGGTGACAGCCGGCGTTTACCTTCTGGCCCGCGCGCATCTGCTTTTCGATCTGAGCCCGCATGCCGCCAACACCATCGCCGCCGTCGGCGCGTTTACCGCCATCTTCGCCGCCACCATCGCGCTGGTACAAACCGATATCAAGCGCATCCTCGCGTACTCTACCGTCAGCCAACTCGGTTATATGTTTCTCGCGCTCGGCACCGGCGCCTGGTGGGTGGCCGTGTTCCATCTGTTCACTCACGCCTTCTTCAAGGCGCTTCTGTTCCTCGGGGCGGGCTCGGTGATCCATGCACTTCACGGCGAACAGGATGTGCGCAAAATGGGCGCGTTGAAACATAGCATGCCCATCACGCACTGGACCATGTTCGTGGGCGCGGTGGCCCTCTCCGGCATCCCGGGCTTGGCGGGCTTCTTTTCGAAAGACGCCATCCTCGCGCAAGCTTTTCACTCGGGTGCGACTCTGCTCTACGTGACCGGCCTGGTCACAGCGGGCCTCACCGCGTTCTATATGTGGCGTTTGATGCACCTGACCTTCTATGGCGAGCCGCACCCGGAAATGCCTCGCGTTCACGAATCGCCGCCCACCATGGCTGTGCCTCTCATCGTGCTCGCGCTCGGTAGTTCTCTCGCCGGATGGATCGGTGTTCCCAAGGGGTGGAACACTCCCGCGATATTTCGCTCGTTCGAAATGTGGCTGCATCCCGATGCGGGCGGCGCGTCTCCGGCCGCGCGCACTGAATGGATTCTCACCGGCCTTTCCGTCGCCGTCGCGCTGATTGGCATTAGCGTCGCCCGCTATTTCTATGGTCACAAAGGCGGCGTCCCGCATACCTTCCTGCAAATGGTGCGCCCGCTGCAAGGCGTGCTCGAAGAAGAATGGTATGTGGACCGCATTTACAATTCGCTGTTCGTGCATGCGTTCGGCAGGGGCGGCGGCAGCTTGCTCAATGAACTCGATAGCCGCGTGATCGATC
>JBBROT010000008.1:0-21996 GCA_038229155.1 Bryobacterales bacterium
GCCCGCCGACTCCATGGAAATTTACGTCACCGGCAAGCAGTGGATGTGGAAGCTGCAGCACATGGAAGGGCAGCGCGAAATGAATGAGCTGCACGTTCCGGTGAACCGCAATATTAAGCTGACCATGACGTCGGAAGATGTGATTCACGATTTCTTCGTTCCGGCGTTCCGGTCGAAATCAGACGTGGTGCCTGGTCGATATTCGACAGAATGGTTCCGGCCGACAAAGGTGGGTGAATATCACATTTTCTGCGCGGAGTATTGCGGTACGCGGCATTCGAACATGATCGGCACCGTCTATGTGATGGAGCCGGCGGCTTACCAGGCGTGGCTTGCCGGGGGCAGCGGGCAGGGCAGTCTGGCGCAAAAAGGCGAGGCGCTTTTCCAGCAGCTTGGGTGCAGCAATTGCCACGTGACCGACGGTCAGGGCCGGTGCCCGAATTTGGTTGGCGTTTTCGGCAAACCGCAGCGCACCAACGCCGGCGTGTTTGTGGCGGATGCCAGTTATGTACGCGAATCCATCCTGAACCCGGGCGCGAAAGTTGTGGAAGGCTATCAGAACATCATGCCCACGTTCCAGGGATTGGTGACCGAGGATGGCCTGCAACAACTGATTGAATATGTGAAATCCATCGGGCCGACGTCTGGCGACAGTTCGGGCGGGGGCAGGACGAATCCCGGTGGGGCCGCGGCGGGCGGTGCCTCACCCCCGGCGAACCGCGTGGACCGAAACCCTAAGGCCGGCATGCCGCAGAGCCGATGATCTGCGAACTTCAAACCGCTAGAATGAAACTACAGCAAGACATATGATTACCACTGCCCCGGTCGAGGTGGAAGCACCCCGAAATTATCTGAATGCGCAGTATGGTCTGAAGAGCTGGCTGCTCACGGAAGATCATAAGCGCATCGCCGTTCTCTATCTGATCTCCGTCACGTTCTTCTTCTTTCTGGGCGGCCTATTCGCCGCCGGTATCCGGGCCGAACTTGCCACTCCCGGTGCCGATCTGGTGGAATCGAACACCTACAACAAGCTCTTCACCATGCATGGCATCATCATGGTGTTTCTCTTCCTGGTGCCCTCCATTCCCGCGGTATTGGGCAATTTTCTCATTCCGCCCATGATCGGCGCGAAAGATCTGGCGTTCCCGCGTATCAACCTGCTGAGCTGGTACCTTTACGTGTTTGGTGGCGTGTTCATCCTTTATGTGATGATCACGGGCGGTGTGGATACAGGGTGGACGTTTTATACGCCGTTCAGCAGCACGTATTCGAATGGCTATGTGATGGCGACGGCTACTGGCGTCTTCATCGCGGGGTTCTCGTCGATTCTGACGGGTCTGAATTTTGTGGTCACCATTCACCGCATGCGTGCTCCTGGCATGACTTGGTTCCGGCTGCCTCTCTTCGTGTGGGCTCATTACGCCACCAGTCTTCTGCAGATTTTGGGTACGCCGGTGCTGGCCGTCACGCTGCTACTGCTCGCGCTCGAACGCGGTCTGCACATCGGTATTTTCGACCCTGCGCTGGGCGGCGATCCCGTTCTGTTTCAGCACCTTTTCTGGTTCTATTCGCACCCCGCCGTCTACATCATGATTTTGCCGGCCATGGGCGTGGTGAGCGAAATTATTTCCACGTTCTCCCGGCGGCAGCCTATGGGCTATTCGTTTATCGCCATGTCCAGCGTCGCGATTGCGATCTTCGGCTTTCTGGTCTGGGGACACCACATGTTCGTTTCGAGCCAATCGCTTTATGCTGGCATGGTGTTCTCCGTGTTGAGCTACCTAGTGGCGATTCCCTCCGCGATCAAAGTATTCAACTGGTCCGCCACCTTATATAAGGGCTCTGTGGAACTGGCGACGCCGATGCTATACGCGTTGGGCTTCATCGGTCTGTTTACCATTGGCGGCTTGACGGGCTTGTTCCTCGCCGCGATGGGAATGGATGTTCACCTGACCGACACCTACTTCGTCATTGCACACTTCCACTACATTATGGTGGGCGGAGCGATTCTGGGCTTCCTGGGCGGGCTGCATTTCTGGTGGCCCAAGATCACGGGCCGCATGTATAACGAGACGTGGTCGAAGATCGCGGCAGTCATCATCTTCCTTGGCTTTAACCTCACGTTTTTCCCGCAGTTCATCCTGGGCTACCTGGGTATGCCGCGCCGTTATCACGTGTATCCGGCGGAGTTCCAGGTTTATAACGTGCTCTCTTCAGCGGGCGCTACGGTGCTCGGGATCGGCATGGTTCTGCCGTTCATTTACTTAGCGTATTCGCTGAAAAACGGCGCGCTTGCCGGCCCCAATCCTTGGGGGGCGAGCGGCCTGGAGTGGCAGACCGCTTCACCGCCGCCCACTGAAAATTTCGCCATCACACCTGTAGTTACGACCGAAGCTTACGATTACGCCGCCGGTCAGGGAGCCAAGACAGTTGTCAACTCACACTAGCGCTGTTTCCCTCAAGCACCATTTCGAAACCGCCGGGCAGCAGAAAGAGGCGTCCACCCTGGGCATGTGGACGTTCCTGGTCACCGAAGTAATGTTCTTCGGCGGCCTGTTCATGGCCTACATCGCTTACCGGCACGCCTATCCGCTAGCGTTTGCGGCGGCAAGCCAAAAGCTCAACATCCCACTGGGTGCGACGAATACCCTGGTGCTGATTTGCTCCAGTATGACCATGGCGATGGGCGTCCACTCTGCCGCTTTGGGCAAGAAGAAAGCCCTGATTACGTTTCTGATCCTGACCCTGCTCTTGGGCGGCGTGTTCCTGGGTATTAAAGGTGTGGAGTACCACGACAAGTTCGTTCATCACGAAGTGCCCGGGCCCAACTTTCAATTCGAAGGAGCGGACCCGCAGCATGCCTCGCTCTACTTCGCGCTTTACTTCGGTCTGACCGGGCTGCACGCGTCCCACATGATCATCGGCGCGGTGATTCTCATAATTCTGATTGTGCAAGCTTCTCAGAACAAGTTTTCCGCCGCATGGCATACACCCATCGAAATGTTCGGTTTATACTGGCATTTCGTCGATATTGTTTGGATTTTCCTGTTCCCGCTGCTCTATCTGATCGACCCTAGAAAATAGCTTATGTCCGCCGACCATATCGTACCCGTTAAGATATACTGGGCAGTCTTCATTTCACTGTTGGTCCTGACCGTAGTCACGGCTCTGGTGGCTTATGTGGACCTGGGAAGGTTCAACCTGGTGGTTGCCATGGCAATTGCGATCTTTAAGGCATCGCTGGTGATCCTCTTTTTCATGCATGTGAAGTACTCCACCAAGCTGACCAAGACCATTGTCGCCAGCGGATTTCTGTTCTTCCTGGTTCTGGTGTTCTTCACCATGAGCGACTTGCTTACCCGCAATATCACCGCGCCGGGCCGCTAGAATCTCTACCGCAGTTTGCCTAAAATCTTATCGACGTAGCTAATTGTTTCCGGAATTGCGGGCACACCATCGGCGGCGTCGACCCGCGCGGGGCCTGCGTTGTACGCGCCTAATACGCGATTCAGATCTCCCGAATAGCGAGTCATCAACTGCTTCAAGAGCGCAGCCCCTCCCGCCAAGCTCTCCGCGGGATCGAAGGGATTGCGCACACCTAGTTCCACGGCCGTTCCCGGCATGAGCTGCATTAAACCTTGGGCTCCCTTCGGGGAAACCGCACACGGGTGGAACGCCGATTCTTGAGCGGCCACAGCTTGCAACAGATTCGGATCTATTCCCGCGGTTCGCGCGGCGCTTTCCACCATGCCCCGGGTCGTGAACACCGGCAAGACCGCACAATCGCCGCCGCTACCGGGCTCCGGGGGGCTTGTGTCGAGCACCACGAAGAACGATTGTTCGACCGCGACCGGTGCCTGCACCTGCCTGCGCACGGAATCCTGTTGCAGTTTCAGCGAAGCCGTCATTCCGGTCATCGCTTGACGCTGACGTGCGGCCGAGGCGAGTTGCCGCTCGACCGTGGTCTCCGCCCATGCGCTCCATGCCATTACGAAAAGCGGTAGCAATATACGAGTCACTGTGGACCCTATCGGCACAAGCAGCAACAACTTTAGAATTATTATCTAAAACATCCCGCAAGCCGTCCGATAAGGCCTACAGGAGAAAAGCATGTCCATCTCAGTTGAGGGCGTGAGCCCCATCCCCGCATTACAGCCTGTCACACCCACCGGCTCCACCACGGACCCGGTCACTTCGGCGAGAAATCGCTCCGTCTCCTCCGCCGTCAAGCTGCTGAACGATGCGGCCCCGGCGGGAAGCTTACACGAATTTTCCATCGCGATCGATCCCACAACGCGGCAGGCGGTGGTGCGAGTTGTCGACCGTGCCACGAACGAGGTGTTGGAGCAACTGCCCTCTGAATATCTTCTTGAAGTGGCGCGGCAACTTACTGAAACTATTGCTCAACAATCGTCCGCGGCGGTCGATAAGTCTTTATAACCATGAGAAACGCTCACACCGCGTATTTCGAAGAAGAAATCCTTTCGGCAAGCCCGCTACGGTTGGTGTGCCTGCTCTATCAAGGTGCCATTGCCGAGTTGCGGAATGCCCGGACGTTTCTGGCCGCCGGACAGGTTCCGGAGCGCTGCGCCGCTATCGGCAAAGCTTGCGACATTATTGCCGAACTGACAGCGTCTCTTGATAGCAATTCGGGCGGCGAAACGGCCACCCGGCTCAATGAACTCTACGCTTACTGCATGGGACTCCTATTGCAGGCGAACCTGCGGAAAGAAGACGGTCAGCTGGCGGAGGTTCTGGGCTTGCTCACCACCCTTTCAGAAGGATGGGCGCAACTGGCGGAAGCGGAACGGGAACCCGCCCCCACGGTGACATCTCCTGCTGTGTACGCGGCAGCGTACGCGCAATCGGGTGAAGGCGCGTGTCACTCCTGGAGTTTCTGAGCGGGGACCTTTGACGAATGCGGGGCGGCGGTCAGGCCGCGTTCCACGGTGGTGGCCAAACCCAGGCCGCCGCTCGCGCTTAAAGCGGCGGCAAAATGCTCTTCCGCCATCCCCATTGCGGATTCGGCCGCCTGATCTTCGCCGGAACCGAGCCAACCGGAGCCGCCTTCGCGCATGGTTTTCAACATCTGGCCAATCAGAAGAGCTTCGAACTGCTTGGCGGCATCCACCGCTTTACCCTTGCGGGGAAGGTCTGTCGCGGGGGCCGCAAAGTCTGTCACTGATTCAAGTCGCATGTATTAAATGACCTCCAACTCCGCTTCCAAAGCACCGGCGGCTCTCAGGCTCTGCAGAATCGCCACAACATCGCGCGCCGTGGAACCGATGGCGGTGAGGGCGCGGACCAACTCTTCCACAGTCGCGCCTTGTTTCAACACCACATTGCGGGCCTTTTCTTCCTTAGCATCCACCACAACTTCCGGGGTCACCGTCGTCTTGCCCTGGGACAAAGGAGCAGGCTGCGAAACGTCCAGCAACGTCTTGATTTCGACATTCAGATTGCCCTGAAGGATCCCGACAGGCGAAATTCGAACCTCTTTGCCCATCACGATGGTTCCGGTTCGTTCATTCACAATCACGCGAGCCGCGCGGTCGACTTCGACTGTCAGCACTTCCAACTCCGCCATGAATTCAATCGGCTTGCCGTGAAATTCCTCGGGAACGGAAACATTCACCAACGCCGAATTTTCCGCTTTGGCGGTGTTGGCCGTGAAGCGTTTGTTGATCGCGGCGGAAACACGCGCGGCTGTAGTGAAATCGGCCTGTTTGATCTGTAATTTCAAATGATCGCCGGGTGCGACGGAGGGAGGCGCGCGTTCCACAATCGCGCCATTCGGCACGCGGCCCACCGTGGGATGATTCACGGTTTGACTGTTGCCGCCCTTGCCCGCGACGAAGCCGCCAGTCACCACGGCACCCTGCGCAACGGCATAAACCTGTCCGTTGGCGCCGCGCAGGCTGGTCAATACGAGTAAACCGCCCTGCAGATTCGGCGCGTCTCCCAAAGCCGCCGCGGTCACATCGATGCGTGTGCCCGGTTGCGCAAAAGGAGGCAGCGTGGCCGTAACCATCACCGCCGCCGTATTCTTTACCGTGAGCGCGCCTGGGTCCACTGAAACGCCCATGCGCTGTAAAAGGTTGGTCAAACTTTGCGCGGCGAAGACGGCCTGACGCCGGTCGCCGGTGCCCGCCAGCCCGACGACCAAGCCGTAGCCGACAAGCTGGTTATCGCGCATGCCTTCGAAACTGGCGAGATCTTTCAAGCGGCTGGCACCGGAAGCCGCCGGCACGCTGAGCACAGCGCACAACAGAAAAACAGGAAGGTGTTTCATTTAGAAAGGAAGAAGCCCAAGAAGCAACCGGTACAGGAAGAGCGGCCGATGTGTCGCGTCGTTTACGACACCCTTGCCGTTGATGCGTACCTCAAGTTCGGCAAGGCGCGTGGACGTTACCGTGTTCGCGGTGGTGATGTCCGAAGGGCGAATCACTCCGTGGACCGAAACAAGCTGATGTTCGCCATCCACCTGGATATTCTTCGTCCCCTCCACCACCAGGTATCCGTTCGGCAGCACTTGAACCACGCGGGCGCTCAAGCTGGTGGTCAATGTGGTGTCTCGGGTGGTAGTACCCTGGCCGTCCAGTTTACTCTGGCCGGAAAGCCCGGTCAGGTTGGAGAGTATGCCCGCCGCTGTTGTGGGGCCGGCCAAAGCCGTGATGGAGTTCTTGGCGCTGGAGGTGCGAGATGTCTTTGTGGACCCGGAAGCTACAGCCGACGCACGCTCCGAGACAACGACGGTGACAATGTCATCTACCTGGCTGGCGCGTAGATCCCGTGCCAGATCCGACAGGCTTGCCCGCGAGGTCCAGAGAGAGCCGGGCGTGGTCTGTTGCGCATCGGCATCGGCCGCGCGACGGGTACTTTCTCCCACGTAGAGCTCAAGCGGCGAAGGCTTCACCACCTTTTCGCGCTTCCCCGCCACCAGCAGGGCACCGCCCACAACCATCAGCACTGCAAATCTCACTATTTTTCCTTTGCGGCAGTTTCGGTCGACCTGACCGCCGCCAATCCTTTTCCGGTAACACGCGCTTCGAAGACCTTGCCCGATTTCGGGTTCCTGAGCTTCACAACGTCGCCCAAGCCGCCGCCGGTTTCAGCGCGCGATTCGATACTCAAGTGCGCGGCACCGGCATCCACTGCCACAACAACGGTGTCTCCGCGGGCGATCATTTCTCTACCCGCTAACAGCGCGTTCGCTCGAAGCACGGAACCAGCCCGCACCGAGGTAAGCGCCTTACGCCCAACCACCTCTTCCGCCGCTACGGCCCAGCGTTCGGAATCAGGGAAGAATTTTCCATCGCGCGCTTCGACATCGGCTGCCGTGATTTCGCGCCCCGCTGTAATGTCTCGTATGGCAATGACTCGCCGCGCTACGACGGAGACACGGACTTTTGCCCACACCGCGAACTTGCGCCCTTCGGCATATTGAATCGAGCCGCGCCAAACCACGGCGTCTTCCGGGCGCGATTGCGGAGGCTTCGGCAATGCGGCTCGCGCGAAGGTGAGCGGCCCTTCCGGCACGTTGAAGTTGGACGTCTCCACCAGCTCAAACTCCGCGCCGGGAATTGCCTTTCCCATAGCTGCAAGCACGTCTTCGCCTGGCAACTTACGCATGGCGAATTCGAAGCAAAGCTCATGCGCTTTTCCCTCGACGCCCAAGCGCTTCCCCAAGCGATCCACTTCACTCTCAGAGAACACACGGCGCGATCCGGGTGCGGGGCTGAAGCCGGCTGTTGCCTCTGGCGGCGCGACGGCGAATCGCGGGTCGGCAGCGGCCAGATCGCCGGCCAGCACCAGCGGTCCGTGCACAGGTGTGCACGCTGCCAAAGCCAAACCGGACAGCAAAGCAAACATCATCGGGTCAGATTATTGGCTTGTTGATACATCTCGTCCGAAGCCTTTACGATTTTCGAATTCGCCTCGTAAGTGCGCTGCGCCACAATCAGGTTGATAAATTCATCCACCACGCTGACGTTCGATTGTTCGGTGTAGCCTTGCAGCACGGTGCCGATTCCTTCGCTCCCTCCGGGAATGCCAACGGTGGCTTCGCCTGAAGCATCGGTAGGCAGATAGAGGTTGCGGCCGACGTTATTCAAACCGGCCGGATTCTGGAAATTGGCGAGCTGTATCTGGCCGGCCTGTTGCGAAGCGGTCTGCCCCTGCAGCACATAACTCACGGTGCCATCGGTGGCGATGGAGATGGATTGCGCACTGGGAGGAATGGTGATGCCGGGCTCCAGCGGGTCGCCATCCGAAGTGACTACGCCGCCATCGCGATTCAAGTGGAACGCGCCGGCGCGAGTATAGGCTATTTCGCCGGTAGACTTGCGCACCTGAAAGAATCCGCGGCCCTGAATCACCAGATCCAGCGGATTTTCGGTGTTCTGGAAATTGCCCTGAGTGAAGATAATTTCGTTGGACGCGGCCCGCGTACCCAGGCCCACCTGTAAGCCGGTGGGGACCGTAGTCTGCTGACCGGCCTGCGCGCCCGGCGTCACCAGATTCTGGTAGAGCAGATCCTGGAATTGCGCACGCCTCTGTTTGTAACCAATGGTATTCGCATTCGCCAAGTTGTTGGCGATGTTATCCACGTTGGTTTGCTGCGCCGACATACCGCTTGCGGCGCTATAAAGAGCTCTCATCATAGCCGATCGATTCCTTGTTGTGCCGTTATTTGCTTACGTCGCCATCGAATCGCGGCCAAGGTCGCGATTGATGATCTGCCATGCCGGGCTGCCCGGCTTATCTCCGTACTGCGCGAACAACTGCGCGGCAATGCCCGCGTTCACCAAGTTCGGCGAACCCGGCACTTTGATGCTGCGCTGCGTGGCGGAATAGCCATCGGTGGTGGAATCCTTAACAGTGCCGCCTAACTTCGCCGCCATGCGATCCGCGGTTGCCGCATCGGCGAACTGTGTCCAGTTCAGAACTGCCACGGAACCATCGGGGTTGTTCACAATAGCACCGTATTCAAAGCCCGGCGCGACCGGAGCGGCAGTAGCAGGCGCAGCTTCTTTCGTGATGGTGGCCGTGATGGCGGGGGTTGTGCCGGGGGTACTTGTGGAGACGGCCCGAGTTGGCGCTGTCTTGGCCGAGGCCGCGGCTACCGGAGCGCCGGTTACGGCCGCTGTTGCATCCAGAACACTACGGAACGGGTTGGCATCGGTCTGTGCTTTTGCCGCATGGCGTGCCGCCGTGCGCGCTGTGGAATGGTGGGTTACCGCGTTTTGAATGTGTCGAATCATTTTGATTTATCCGTTAAACTTTCGCTACTTCTTCAATGGCATGCCGGTTCATATCGGCACCGATATTCATCGCCTTCTGCAACATCTCGAACTGCCGCATGATGCTCACCAGCCGCACGGCGCCTTCCGCGGGCCCGGCATTCGAATTTTCGAGTTTGCCTTGCAGCACTTCGGCGCTTGCGGCCTGCGGGGCTTTGGTGGAATCGATGCGATAGAAATAATTTAAGCCGCGCTTATTCAAATCCGCCGACTCATTGAACGCATCCACCTGAAGCTGCCCCAGCGTCTGGCCTTCCTGAATTACAGTGCCGTCGCGCTGCACCTGTATCGGTTCGCCGGTGCCCTTGGTTTGGATGGTGCCGCCGGCCCGGGCGCGAACCGCGTAGCCATCGCCAGTGGTCAAGACTCCCGTGGGAGACAGTGAGAAGTTTCCATTCCTTGTGTACAGTGTTCCGGAAGGGCCGTTGACGGCGAAGAAGCCTCTGCCTGAAATGGCGAAGTCCAGTGTGTTGTCGGTTGAATGCAGAGGGCCTTGTGAATAATCGGTCCAATGCTTTTCGATATTCGGCTGAGTGTCGGGGGACGCGCCGGTGCCGTCGGCTTCGGGAGCCCGCGCTTCGGCGGAAACATACAGGCCATAGAATTCGCGGTCGGACTTGTAGCCGCCCGTCGATGCATTGGCAAGATTATTTGCCAGCATCTCCAGCGATTCCATGCGAGCGCGCATTCCACTGGCGGCGGTAAGAGAGAGGGAGTCCATACGCGCCCTGTATTACGCACCCCGGAAGCCAATCCCGCCACACGGCCTAACTTCATCAAACAGAAGAGAGAAGCCGATTCTCGGTGACGGGGCGTTCGCGCCAAGACTTTGCCGTCCGGTGCGCAAAGGCAAAAGCGTGGCGGTGCCCGTTGCCGCAAAGCATTGAAAACGCGTTCACAAAAAGTGGCGCGGGGCGTGCCCTCTCTTCCGGCAGTGACTCCACTTACAGCCAGCGCGCCAACCCTGCACCGATTGCCTTTCGCAAGCGAAGCTAAATCGGCTCCCGCTGAAAAAGCTTCAAAGCCGGAGAACGCTTTTGCGTCGCTCATCAGCTTGTTCGCGGATGCTATGCCGTCCGAATCAGAGGACCCGCTTCCTGGTGCGCCTGTGAAAAATGCGAGCGTCACAACGTTCGTGCAAACGGCACTTATATTACCGGCGGGGATATTACCCGCGGAGCCTGAAGCCGCGCAGGCAAAAGATGGGAAGGCTGGCGGTTTGAATGAAAGCGAGGAGCCGAAAGCCGAGGATCGCAAGCTTGAAGGAGAAGCTTCTCCTACTCCTCTTGCCGTGGATGTGTTGATGGTTAAGCCGAACGAAGCCGTGCTGCCTTTGACGTTTGGATGGACCTCCGGTACAGAGGCCTTGCTGCCATCGGTTCATGAAGCCGCGAAGGGCGCGCGCAATAACGATGTCGAAGAGGAGCAGCCCACCGTTTCAACGCTGCCTTCAGGTCCGATCGTTTCCGCGCCCCAGTCCGCGCCCCAGAGCGAGGGAGCCGTGCAACTCTCGCGGCTGGATGCGCAAGTGCCCGAAGAGCTTACCAGCACTCTCACTATGCGCGATATCGTTCCGGCAACCACGTCTCCGAAAACGGCGCTCGCCTTCGAAGCTCGTCTTTGGCAGAAAGATGCTAAGCAGGGGCAAAACGATGCCAAGCCGGGGCAGCCAGCGTCTCTCCCCACGCAAGAGATTCCGAACGGTCAGCACGAACTGAATCCGGCCGCTCTGCCCGATATGCCGAAGGGTGCCGCATTGCCGGGGGAAGCCGCGAAGCCGCTTGATCGGTCGAAACATAAAGAAGCGGATCGCGCGGTTCAAAATACGCAACAGGCGAAGTCCGAAACCGTTAACGAACCGGCGAGCAAAGGCTCGTCCGATTCCGCGCGGCAGGAACATCCCGATTCGCGGGAGCGCAAATCGGATACACCCGAGGCGGCTGGCCAAGCCTTCGCGCGACACGCCGTGGAAGCATCGCCGGATGCGAGTAACCTCGCCATGGCGCAACGCACAGCCGCGCGCCAGACGGAAAATGCCAAGCCCGCGGAGAAGCATTCGCTTACCGCGGGAACACAGCAGGACATTCCGGAAACCGCCGCGCCCCGTACAGAGCCGGCGCGCGATATTTCTTTCCGCATCGGTTCCGCAAACGCGGATGCCGTGGACATCAAGCTGACCGAACGCGCCGGGCAGGTTCGCGTGGCAGTGCATTCCGCCGACCCCGTTCTGACGCGCTCTTTACAGGCAAACGTGACGGAACTGGCGGGCAAGCTGGAGCACTCCGGTTTCCATGCCGAAACATTTCTACCGAGCGGTGCCGAACCGCAAGCCAATCCAAATTTTCAAGATTCCCCGAAAGACCGCAGGGCACCGCACTACGAGCCGCAGCGTCAGAAAAAGCGTTCGAACGAAACGGATTTCCAAATCAACATGCTTACCAATACACATCAGGAGAACTCATGAGCAGCATTGCCAACAGCCTTTCCGCCCAAGCGGTAACGGACAGCACCAGCACCACCAAGAAAGCGAGTGCCGACGCGCTCACCAGTAAAGACACTTTTCTGAAACTGCTGGTCGCGCAGTTGAAGAATCAAGACCCCACCCACCCCACCGATAGCACGCAGTTCGTCGGCCAGCTCACTCAGTACAGCGAACTGGAGCAGCTCATCGGCATCAACGGCAGCGTGCAGAAGATTGCCGTACCGGCCACGGCCACAACGCCCGCAACAGATACCACCGGCAAACCCACCGCCGCATAAGGAGCCCACATGTTCACTACCTTCCAAACAGCACTATCCGCCTTGAACGCCACCTCCGCCGGCATCGACGCCACCAGTAACAACCTGGCCAACCTGAGCACCACGGGGTTCAAAGCCTCGAACGTATCGTTTCAGGATCTGGTCACGCAGTCTCTTGGCGGCACCGGCCACGTGCAGCCGGGCGCGGGTGTGGTGCGCGCCAATACCACGCGAAGCTTTACGCAGGGTGCTATCGCGAGCAGTGCAAGCGGTCTTGACGTGGCCATCAATGGCGACGGGCTGTTCGTGCTCCGAGGCGCGAAAGGCACGCAGGAGTTCACCAGAGCGGGGAACTTCAAGACGGATTTGTCCGGCTTACTCACCACCATCACCGGCGAGCGCGTGCAGGGGTGGACTCAGATCAACCCCGACGGCACCGTCAACACGAACGGAGCCATCGGCGATATCCAGATACCCACGGGCAGCCTGCGCCAGCCGCTGGCCACTCAAAACTTTTCGCTCGATCTGAACCTGAATTCGAGTGGGCAGGTGGGCCTGCCAACGGGGAGTTTTTCGCAGCCTATTCAGATTGTGGATTCGCTTGGCAACACCCAGACCTTGACGGTGGATTTCACCAAGACTGCTACCAACGCGTGGAGCTATGCCGTCAGCATTCCGGCCAGCGCTCTGACCACCGCTCCCACCGCGCCTCTTGCCACGGGCAACCTGACTTTCGACAGCGCCGGCAAGCTGTTGACCCCCGCGGCCACTCCTCCCGCCACGGCGAATAACATTCCCATCGCCATCACCGGCCTTGCGGATGGCGCGGCCAATCTCAGCATCAATTGGAACCTGAACAACGCCGCCGGCGCGTCGCGCTTTACGCAGATCGCCCAGCCTTCGCAAGTTTCCGCGAACGCACAGGATGGCGCGGAAGCAGCCACGCTGGTCTCGGTGGGTCTGGGCGATGGCGGCACCGTTCAAGCGCGCTATTCGAACGGCCAGGAGCGCACCGTGGGCCAACTCGCCATCGCCGCCATCCGGAATCCGGAATCGCTCGCCTCGGTGGGAAGCAATAACTTCGAAGCCAGCGCTTTGACCGCTCTTCCCGTAATCGGCGCTCCAGAAACGGGTGGCCGCGGCAAGGTGCTGGGCAACTCGCTCGAAAGTTCCACGGTGGATATCGCTAAGGAGTTCACCAATCTGATCATTTACCAGCGCGGTTACCAGGCCAATGCGAAGGTGATTACCACCGTCGATCAGATCAGCCAGGAAACCATCGCGCTGAAGCAGTAGTTCCTTTCGGAGAACAATGACGCCTCTGGAGGAAGTCGCGCTGATTCAGGATGTTCCGCTTGAAATCAGCGTGGAATTGGATCGCCGCTATCTGAAGATCCGGGACATTCTGGATCTTCAGGAAGGCGGGATTATTGAGATGACCCGCTCGGCGGGTGAAAACATCGATATCTACATCGGCAAAAAACTGGTCGGTTCCGGAGAAATTGTAATCGTCGAGAACACTATGGGTGTTCGGATTACTGACTTTCTCATCGAAACCTGACCCCATGGAAAACCTGCAACAACTCGGTGCCGTATTGCTGGTACTGGGGCTTCTGGCGGCAGCGATGTACGGCATTCGCCACAAGCGGTTGCCTGCGTTGCGCTTCCCCGCGGCTCCCAAGCGATTGCAAGTGCTGGAGCGCGTCTCACTCACCGCTCAACATACGCTCTGTCTGGTCAGGGTGGGCGATCGCGAATGGATCGTCACCACCGCGCCTGGCAATTGCCAGGTGATCCCCTCCCCGGAGCACTCCCAACTATGATTCTCGCCGCAGCCATCCCCTCTGTATCGCCCGGCCTCAGTTCGCCGATGCAGATTATCCTCATGCTGACGGCGCTGACCGTAATGCCGGCCATCGTGATGTCCGTATCGCCCTTTCTGCGCATCGTGGTCGTCCTGCATTTTCTGCGTCAGGCGCTGGGCACGCAGACCACTCCTTCGAATCAGGTGATGATCGGCCTGTCGCTTTTTCTGGCGCTGTTAATTATGCAGCCGGTGGCTACCGATATTTACCAACACGCCTGGCAGCCGGTGGAAGAAGGCAAGCTGACCTGGCAGCAGGGCTATGAAGAAGGCGCAAAGCCGCTGAGCAAGTTTCTGATCAAGTTCGCTCGCGAACGCGATGTAAAACTGTTTCTCGAAATCTCGCACCAACCCCCACCGCGCACCCCGGCCGATCTCGGCCTGAGCGTGCTGATTCCCGCGTATATTCTTTCTGAACTGAAAGCGGGCTTTCAAATTGGCGCGGTTCTGTATTTGCCCTTCCTCATCATTGACGTGGTGGTTGCGTCTGTCACGCTTTCCATCGGCATGGTGCAACTGCCGCCGGTCATGGTCTCGGCCCCGTTCAAGATTCTCTTGTTCGTGCTGGTGGATGGCTGGAACCTGGTTGTGGGTTCGCTGATGAAGAGCTTCGCATGACGCCGGATTCGGCGGTCCAGATCATACGGGAAATGTTCCTCGCGGCATTCTGGCTGAGCGCGCCCCTTCTGGCCATCGGCTTCATCGCGGGAATCGTCGTCAGCTTGCTGCAGATTGTCACGTCGATCCAGGACACCGGCTTTAACGCCATCCCCCGGCTGATCGCGTTTTTAGGCGGCTTCATTCTGCTGCTTCCGTGGATGCTGAACAAAATGATGGCGTACACGGTTGATATTCTCGGCAACCTTGGCCGCTATGCCAAATAGCTCGCCGCTCGATTTCATCAACTCGCCCGGCCTTCTGCTGGGCTTCCTCTTTGTGCTCAGCCGCGTGGCGGGCATCTTCGTTTTCGCGCCTGTGCCCGGCATGAAGAACGGCCCCGATATGCTCCGCGTACTGCTGGCGCTGGCCATCACTGTGGCGCTGTATCCCGTCTGGCCGCACGTCACTGAACCCAACCCAACCATTTCTTTCGTTGTCGCCGCTATATTCTCCGAAGCAGCCTTCGGGCTCGCCATCGGCCTCGCCGTCGCATTCACATTAGAAGCCTTGCAGATGGCGGCACAAGTAATGGGCGTGCAAGCCGGCTACGGATACGCCTCCACCATCGACCCCGCGACGCAAGCCGATTCGCCCGTGCTGCTGGTCTTCGCGCAACTCTTCTCAGGGCTTCTCTTCTTCGCCACCGGCCTGGACCGTGAGATCATCCGCGCCTGTGCGCTCAGTTTGCAAACCATTCCACCAGGCAGCTTCACAGTTACCGCTGATCTGGCGCATTCCCTTATCCGGCTTAGTTCCGGCATCTTTTCCATCGGCATGCGTCTGGCGCTGCCCGCGGTCGCGCTTCTGGGAATGCTCGATCTTTCTCTTGCGCTGCTGGGGCGCGTGAATTCGCAATTGCAATTGATCACACTCGCCTTCCCCGTGAAGATGCTGGCGGCTCTGGTGTTGCTGGCGTTCACGGGCGTGCTCTTCGCGCGCATGTTCTCCATGTATAGCGGCCAGGTCCTGGAGACCATTCGCCAGATGGTGGCCCTGCCGGTGCCGCTCGCGCATGTCCGATAAGAGCCAGCAGACTGAGAAGCCAACTCAGAAGCGCCTGGAAAAGGCGCGTAAAGATGGCCAGTTCCCCGCCGCGAAAGATCTGGTTTCAGCGGTGCAGTTCGTCGTCTTCGTTGCCATTCTGGGTTCTGCCGGACCGCGTTGGATTACCCAGTTCCGCCTCTCTACCCGCATCATAATTGACCGCGCCTTCCACGCCGAACTCACCGCGCAATCGCTGGTGAGCATGTTCTGGTTTGTGGGCGCTCACCAATTCATGCCGCTTGCTGAGTTGGGCGGCGTGCTACTGATTTCCACACTGATCGTGCAGTTCGCCGTCACCCGTTTCGGCTTCAGCTTCAACAAACTGGCACCTTCTTTTGACCGGCTGAACCCGCTCCCGCGCATCACGGGGTTGCCGAAACAGAACCTTCCCGCGCTTGTGCAGGCGTGCCTGATGCTGCCGCTTGTGGGCTATGCGGTATGGTACGTGGCGCGCGATAAAGCGGCCGAATCTTTTCTGCTGCCCATGCGCGGCGTGGAAGCGGGCGCGGCTACCGTTGGCGCGGCCATGCAGCAACTCCTTTGGCGAGGTGCCGCGCTGGTTACGGTTTTCGGGCTGGTCAATTTCTTCCGCCAGCAAAGCCAGCACAATTCAAAGTTGAAGATGTCCAAGCAGCAGATCAAGGACGAAGCCAAGGAATCGGACGGAAATCCGCACATGAAGCAGCGCGTCCGCCGCATGCAGCGCGATATGCGCCGGCGCAACATGATGCGCGATGTCGATACCGCCACCGCCGTCATCGTCAACCCCACCCACTTCGCGGTGGCCATCAAGTACTCCACAGATTCCATGGCCGCGCCCACCGTTGTCGCCAAGGGCAAGAACTACCTGGCGCTCCGCATCCGCAAGCGCGCCACGGAAAATCAGGTCCCGATTATTGAGAATCCGCCGCTAGCACAGGCACTGTACAAATCAGTCGATGTGGGGCAGGAAATCCCCGCGCACCTGTATCGCGCCGTGGCTGAAATTTTGGCCTATATCTACAAGCTGATGAACGGAAAACTGCCCTCGTGACCAACGCCAAATCACTCGCTCTGCCCACCGCTTCCGGTTCACCGGCGGCTGGCGGGCTTTTCTCGGGCTTTTCTCTCTCCGGCTTCGGCGAACTCGGCGTCCCGCTCGCGGTTCTAGCCATCATCGTCGCGCTGATCACACCGCTCCCCTCATTCATTCTCGATTTCCTGCTGGTCATCGATATCATGATGTCCGTCATCGTGATGATGGTGGCGATGTACATCGCCAAGCCCGTCGATTTCAGCGTCTTCCCCACCACGCTTCTGCTGCTCACGCTCTTCCGTCTGGCTCTGAATATTTCGTCATCGCGCCTCATCTTGCTGAACGGCAACACCGGCACCTCCGCCGCTGGAAGTGTGATCGAAGCGTTTGGCAACTTTGTGGTGGGTGGCAATTACATCATCGGCGTTGTCATCTTCCTGGTGCTGATTGCCATTCAATATGTGGTCATCAACCATGGCGCGGTACGCATCTCCGAAGTGACCGCCCGCTTCACGCTCGATGCCATGCCCGGCAAACAGATGGCGATCGATAGCGATCTGAATGCGGGTTTGGTGGATGAAGCCGAAGCGCGCCGCCGCCGCAAGCAGCTCTCCGCCGAAGCCGAATTTTACGGTGCCATGGACGGTGCATCGCGCTTCACGCAGCGCGATGCCGTCGCCAGTATCCTCATCACAGCCATCAATATTATTGCGGGCTTGGCGATCGGAGTTCTGCAGCATGGAACCGATATCATGCGCGCCCTGCAAACCTACACCGTGCTCACCATCGGCGATGGCTTGGTGACCGTGATTCCCGCGCTGATGATTTCCATTTCCGGCGCGATGATTGTCACGCGAGCGAGCTCGGAAACGCGGCTCGGCGCGGAGTTTAAAAAGCAGGTATTCGGCGCATCGCAACCGCTCCTGCTTTCAAGCGGCGTGCTGATGGTGCTGGCCATGTTCCCGGGCCTGCCCAAAATTCCGTTCATCGTGTTGGGAATCGGTCTTGGCTATCTGGGCCTGCGCATGCGCAAGGCCGACGCTGTGGAAGCGCAAGCCTCCATCGCCGCCGCCCCGCTTCCCGCAAAAGAGAATCTGGAATCTCTCATGAAGGTGGAACTGCTCTCTGTGGAAGTGGGTCTCGGGCTGGTGCAATTCGTCGAAGGCGGACAGAATTCCCCGCTCCTCAGGCGCATCGCGGGCATTCGTAAACAACTCGCGAAAGACCTGGGCTACATGCTTCCTCCCGTCCGCGTGACGGACAATCTTTCGTTGCGCGCGCGTGAATATTGCATCTCACTGAAGGGCACGGAGATCGCCCGCTTTGAGCTTCTGCAGGGCTGCGAAATGGCCATCCCCGTGGGCAAGCTGACCGCCACCATCGAAGGCACCGAAACCAAAGACCCCGCGTTCGGCATGAAAGCGGTTTGGATTCCCGCCGAGCGCGCCGAAGCCGCCCGCGCCATGGGCTACACCGTTGTGGATAGCGTCAGTGTTCTGGGTACGCATCTTTCGGAACTGATCCGTCGCAACACGGCGGAATTGTTCTCGCGCCAGGATGCGAAGAAGCTTCTCGATCGCGTTGCCACCGATAGCCCGCGCGTGGTGGAAGACCTGGTGCCCAAAGCTCTCTCGCTCGCGGTGGTGCAAAAGGTCCTGCAAAATCTGTTGCGCGAACGCGTCTCCATTCGCGACGGCTGCTCCATTCTGGAAGCCATGAGCGAAGCCGCGGGCACCACGCGCAACCATGTGCTGCTGACGGAATACGTGCGGCAATCCATGCGCCGCGTCGTCGCGGCCCCTTACCTTTCTCCTTCGGGAAATCTGGTGGCATGGTTTATGGATAGTTCGCTTGAACAGGCCGTCGAAGCCTCCGTGGAACATGGCGAACAATCCAGCCACACAGCTCTGGCACCGCAACAACTCCGCGATATTCTCGCCAAGTGCTCACGCGCCGTGGGCAATCCGGAAACCGCAACCGTCGTTATCACCAGTTCCGCCGCACGATATTTCCTACGCCAAATTGTGGAGCCCACCATCCCGAACCTGATCTTCCTTTCGCACAATGAAGTGCCTGCCGGCATCAAGGTGCAATCGCTCGGTGTCATTCAATGACCGACACTCTTCGCATCAAGACGTACTTCGCAACCAGTGTGGAATCGGCACTCGATCTGGCCCGCCGTGAATTGGGGCCCGAAGCCATGCTGCTGAATTCGCGCCAGTCACCGGCGGAGGCGCGGCACCTGGGCCAATACGAAGTGGTCTTCGCGACGGTGCCGGAACAATCGCCGGATGCCGAGGCCTTGCCCGCGCGCGCCGCTGCTGCTCCTTCGCAATGCTCGGAAGCCTCCCTGATTCATGCCGGAATCGATCAGCAATTGGCGCACAGCATCATTGCGGCTCAGCCCGCGTCGGTCGCCGATTACATGGCGGGCCTGATTACGGCGGAACCGTTTCTTGCACGTGCGCGCACGGGGCGCGAGATCGCGGCGCTTATCGGGCCGCCAGGCAGGGGCAAGACCACCACGCTCGCGAAGCTTGCCATCACATACGGTCTGGCGGAGCACAAGCCCGTTCGCATCTTCTGCGCGGATTACTTGCGTATCGGAGCGCCCGGCCAGTTGCGCACGCTCGCGGGAATTTTGGGCGTTGCCTATGAAGAGTTCCAAAGCCCCGCCACACTGGACAACGCCTTGCGCAATACGCTGCCCGGCCTCACACTGATCGATACCCCCGGCTTCGGCCCGCGCGAACACGCGGCCGCGCAATCCCTCGCACAGGTGCTTACTTCTCATCCGGCTGTTGCATCGCACATGGTGTTGCGCGCCGATGCGTCCGTCGCCGCGCTGTCGAGCGCCATCGGTCGCTTTGAGATGTTTCGCCCGGCGCGCCTGATTTTCACCGGCCTCGACGAGATGACCCAAGCCGGTGCCGCATTTTCCGCCGCCGCCGCCTCACGCCTGCCCGTATCGTTTCTGTCGAACGGACAATCCATTCCGGAAGACCTGGAGCCCGCTTCCACCGCTCGCGTTGTGGAGCTTGCGCTGGGAGCGTTTCACCGCGCCGCCGTGGCCGCCGTCTAAGGCAGAATATGTATACCTGTCAGGCTGAACCGGTTACCGCCGAAGCCCGTGATGCGCTCATCATGGAGCACCTGCCGCAGGTCCGCATCATCGCGCGCCGCATTCATGAGCGCTTGCCCGGCAACGTCTCCATTGACGACCTGATCTCCACCGGCACGCTGGGTCTGATCTCTGCCATCGACAACTTCGACCCAAACGAAAACGTAAAACTCAAGACCTACGCCGAGTACCGCATCCGTGGCGCGATTCTGGATGGCCTGCGTAGTCTCGATTGGGCACCCCGTGAAAAGCGCAAGATGAGCAGGCGGATGGAAGCGGGTCTGGCCGCCGCCGAACAGCGTATGGGCCGCACGCCCACTGAAGAAGAAATTGCGAATGAGATCGGCATACCCGTTTCGGAGTATCACGATTGGCTGGTAGAAACCAGCGGTCTCCAAATCGCCGCGTTGGAAGTGGCGGGCCCCGGCGAGGAAAGCTTCAGCATGCTGAAGTTCGCCGCCAGCGATGAATCGAAGCAGCCTTACCAGCTCTTTGAGCGCGCGGAACTGGAGCGCATCGTCAGTGAGACCATCGGCCGCATGCCGGTGCCGGAACGCACCGTGCTCAGTCTCTATTACTTCGAAGAGCTGAACCTGAGAGAAATCGCTGAGGTGATGAACCTTCATCTCACCCGCATTTCGCAATTGAAGACTCAAGCCATCCTGCGCCTTCGCTGCGTTTTGAACAAGCGCTGGCCGGGTGCCAGTGGAGTTTAGCCGTTACCGGAAAACCGAATTGAGGAAATCACAATGAGCTTACAAGCGGAAGTCATGGGCCCCAGCCTGACATGGCTGCTGGATCAATGGGTGGAAAAATTTTCGGGTGTCCTCAGTTCCATGACGGACGAGCACCCGGTGCTCACGTGGTCCACCGATGAGGGGCCGGAGTTAGGAGCAGGCGCGCTCATCATCGAACAGCGATTCGCCGGTTTTCCCGAACCCATGCTGTGGCTTGGCATCCCTGAATCAGTCCATCAGGGTCTCGGCTCGCGCGTCTTGGCCGCCGCCGGAGTGGAAGGTTCGGATCCAGAAGAGAATCGGGCCACCGTGCTCGAGATTGTGGAGCAATCCATCGGTGGGTTGGTCTCCGCTCTCAAGCAGCGGCTTGATCGCGAACTGGCGAAAGAGCCTTCAACCCAGCCGCCCTTCTTTCCGAATGGCCTTTCTGTTATTCGTGTTGTGATCGCGATCGGCGAAACTGAACTGACGCCTCTCTTGATTGCGTTCAATCCCGCGCTGGTGTCATGGATGGAAGAAGAGCCGGCCGCCGCGCCCGCCGAGCACGTTACTCAGGCCCGCGAACTGCTGCCCGAACCCGAAAAGCCCACCCGGAATTTCGATTTGCTGCTCGATGTCGCCCTTCGGGTGAGTGTCTCCTTCGGCAAGACGGAACTGGAGGTGAAAGATGTTCTCAAACTTACCACCGGCTCCATCGTTGAAATGAGTCGCGCCATTAGTGAGCCCGTTGAGATCATCGTCAACAACTGTGTCATCGCGCGCGGTGAAGTGGTGGTCGTCGAAGGCAATTACGGAGTTCGCATTCTAAATCTGGTAAGCCGGAAAGAAAGGCTGCGAACCGGCGGTGCGGCCGTGGCGGAAAGCCGCGCGCGCGTGGCGGCGGTATAACGCGATGGCCGCGCTGTCTATTCTGGCCGCCATCCTGCTGGCGGGCGCTCTCTCCGGTGCCGTTCTGAATTGGATATTGGTGCGCCGCAAGCTGAAGCAGATTACCGCTGATTGGCAAGCGGAAGCTGGCGCTCTGAAAGCGGAGGTGACCCGCGTTGCCGCGGAATGGCGCGAAAGGGATAAAGCCCCCCCCACCCCAGCCGCGATCCCGAATGGATTTAACATGAATCGCCGGCCTGAAGCCGTCAGACGGCTCCAGGCGGGCATGGCGGTGGATCGTGTTTCCGCCGGCACAGGCTGGAGCGGTGCGGAAATCGCTCTCCTGCAGAAAGTGGAAAAGCTCTCGGCGGCGGCCAGAAACTAAAAAAAGGGGCAGGCCGAAGCCCACCCTCTTGCCTGGATACCGCTCGGGCTAGAACGTCAAACGCAAGCCAACCTGCGCGCGCCGTGCATTGGTTCCATCGGGGAACGCCTGCGAAGCGGTACCGCTCCGGAAGGTGGCGAGCGGCGAAAATATCTGGTTTGCCACCTGATACTGCGGCGTGCGAATCAAGGTGTTGTACGGTGTGTTGAAGATGTTGAACCCTTCGAAGTACACGTTCAAATTCACCCGTTCGCGGAAGGGA
>JBBROT010000009.1:0-21233 GCA_038229155.1 Bryobacterales bacterium
CACGCTGCTGCCCCGTCTGCCCGCGCGCAGAAAAAGTCCGCGACACCTGCGCTCCGCCGAATGACCGGTTCGCCAGCGTCCCGCCGTATTCGCGCGCAAACGGCACGCCCTGCGCCACGCACTGATCGATAATGCTGACGCTGTTCTGCGCCAGCCTGTACACATTCGCCTCGCGCGCCCGGAAATCGCCGCCCTTCACCGTGTCGTAAAACAGGCGGTAAATACTGTCCCCATCGTTCTGGTAATTCTTGGCCGCGTTGATGCCGCCCTGTGCGGCAATGCTGTGCGCGCGCCGCGGGCTGCCCTGGAAGCAGAAACACTTCACCTGGTATCCCAATTCGCCCATCGACGCCGCGGCCGATGCTCCCGCCAGGCCCGACCCCACCACCAGCACGGAATACTTCCGCTTGTTCGCCGGGTTCACCAGCTTCATGTTGAAGCGCGCATCGTCCCAGGCCTGCTCCACTGGAACCGCCGGAATCTTCGATTTCAAAATCACTTCACCCACCCCGCCAGCACCGCAACCGGAATGGAAATATTCCCGATCGCAATCGCGAACGCCATAATCGCGGCAAACTTTTTCAAGATCGGAGTGTAGTTCGGATGGTGCGCCCCCAGCGATTGAAACATGCTGAACACGCCGTGATACAAGTGCAGGCAAAGCAGCCCCATCGCGAAAATATAAAAACCCGAAACGAACCAGTTCTGGAAACCCGCCACCACGTTCCCGTAAACGTTGCCCTCCACGAAGCCGTCCGGCCGCGCAATCCCCAACGTCAAATGCAGAATGTGGTAAATCACAAACGCCAGAATAATAGGCCCACTCCAATACATGGTGCGCGACGCATAAGAAGAATGTGAATTATCTTTCTTCACATACCCAATCGGCCGCGCGGCATTCTTAAGTTGCACCAGTTGCACGGTCATCAGAATATGCAAACCAACTGATACCAGCAGCACAATCCGCGCGGTCCAAAGCGCCGCCGGGATGCTATGGAGAAAGTGACCGTAGGCGTCCAGTTTCTCCCTGCCCTCAAACACCTGCAAATTACCAATCAGATGGCCGATCACAAAGCCGAAGAGAATCAGCCCGGTAACAGCCATAACAGCCTTCTTAAATACAGTGGATTCGTAGAACCGGAAGGCGCGGCGCGATGGATGGCCGACAGCGATAATACTCATTTCAGGATAATTTGATTGTGGCACAAGCCCTTTCGCGCCATGCTCTTCCTCACCGCGTGCGCCGCCGCTCCATTCGACGCCCAGCAGCCCAACATCGTCTTTCTCTGCGCCTCTGCGTAACATTTTCCCCTTTATCCTCGCTGACAATCTCGGCTATGGCACCCTCGCCTGCTACGGCCAGAAAAAAATTGCCACGCATGAGCCCATCCTTCCCGAACTGCTCAAGTGCGCTGGGTACCGCACCGCCCTCTTCGGCAAGTGGGCGCCGGTACCGATAGCCAGCCCAACGCAAAAGGTTCCGACGAATTCTACTGCTTTCTCGATCAGCAGTACGGCCGGCGCGATTCCCGCATTCCCACCGCGCCAGCCGGGTCCCCCTTTCTCTCAAAACCAAAAGGAGCTTCCCACCACCTACCTCCCTGCCTCAGTTCAGGCTGATCCTTCGATGAGAAAATGCTTAAGCCCGACTTACTGATGCCCCCGCCGCTCGCCGGATGTTCAAAAAGTGCATTGCCAAAAGTGCCGTTCCCGTCTTGTCCAAAAATAGCTGGGTGCCGCTTGATAGAATTGCGGCGAGCGAATGGATTCCCCGCCCCGCCGCATCGTCGCCATCTACCCGGGTTCTTTCGACCCCATCACGAACGGTCATCTTGACCTGATCCGCCGCGGAGCGCGCCTCTTCGATCGCCTCGTGGTCGCCGTTCTGCGCAACGAAGCCAAACAGCCCCTCTTTTCCGCCGAAGAGCGAACGGAGATGCTCCGCGAAGCCGTCACCGGCCTCACCAACGTTTCCGTCGATTCCTTTGACGGCCTCCTGGTGGAGTACGCCACCGCCCAGCGCGCCACCGTTCTCTTGCGTGGCATTCGAGCCGTCTCCGATTACGAATACGAATTGCAAATGGCCCTCATGAACCGCCGCCTGCAGCCGGAAATCGAAACCGTTTGCCTCATGTCCGGCGATGCGTTCTCCTTCATCAGCTCCCGCCTGGTGAAGGAAGTCATCAGCCTGGGCGGCAATATTTCCGGCTTGGTGCCTCCCGCCGTGGAACAACGCCTCAAACTGCGCCTCCGCCGCGCATCCGCCCTCTAAATAATGCGAAATTAGTGAGAACCGGTTTGCGTCGGCCTCAAGAAGAACTATGTCACCAACAATGAAAACCGCGTTAGCGGACCGCGTCTCCTCCATCAGCGTCTCCTCCACCATGAAAGTGATGGCCGACGCCGAAAAGCTGCGCTCCCAAGGGATCGATGTAGTGGATTTCGGTGCGGGCGAACCTGACTTCCCCACCCCCGACAACATCAAGCAGGCAGCCATCCGCGCCATTGACGCCAACTTCACCAAGTACACCGCCGCCGGTGGCACGCAGGAATTGAAGCAGGCCGTCTGCGAACGGCATGCCGCGGATTTCGGCACCTCTTACAAGCCCTCCGAATGCCTCATCACCGTCGGCGGCAAGCACGTCATCTTCAACCTGATGCAGGTTCTGGTCAACCCCGGCGATGAAGTCGTCATCCCCGTCCCTTACTGGGTCACGTATAAGGATGTGGTCAATTACGCCGGCGGCAAATGCGTCTTCGTTCCCACCGAAGCCCACCACGGGTTCGCCCTCACCGCCGCCGCCCTGGAGCCGCACCTCACCAGCCGCACTCGTATGGTGATTATCAATTCCCCGTCGAACCCCAGCGGCGCCGTCGTGCCCCGCCAGGAGTTTGAGCGCATCTTCCGCCTCACCTCTGAACGCGGCATTTTCCTCATGACGGATGAATGCTATTGTCACTTCCTCTATGGAGGTACCCCTTTCTCCATCGCCTCAATGCCCGGCGCGAAAGACACTGTGCTGGTGGCCGGTACCGTATCGAAAACTTACGCCATGACCGGTTGGCGCATCGGCTTCGGCCTGGTTCCAGAGCACATCGCCGGTGCCATGCTCAAGCTGCAAAGCCATTCCACTTCGAACCCTGCGTCCATCTCTCAGAAGGCCGCTGTCGAAGCCTTGCGAGGTCCACAGGAAGGCGTCGGCGTCATGTTGGCCGAATATCGCAAGCGCCGTGATTTCGTTGTCAACCGATTGCGTGAAATTCCCGGCGTCACCTGTTCCATGCCCGAAGGCGCGTTCTACGCGTACCCCGATATCTCCGGCGCGCTCCGCTCCACCGGCATCTCATCTCCGCAACAATTCGCCGAACAATTGCTCGCCGAAGCCCACGTCGCCGTAGTTCCTGGCGAAGCATTCGGCACGCACGAACACGTCCGCATCTCCTACGCCACGTCCATGACGGAGCTGGAGCGCGGGCTGGACCGGCTTCATGATTTCATCGCCCGAAGCCGCTAAGCCGCATCGCTTGACCCCCCAGCCGCACCCGCGCATCTGGGGGTCCACCCAACTGGAACCGTGGTTCCCGAACCCGCCAGAGAAGACCGGCGAAGTCTGGTTCGCTCAGCCCGATTCCACCGTCCTGGTGAAGTTCATCTTCACCACCGAAAACCTCTCGGTCCAGGTCCACCCCGGCGATGCCATGGCGCAACAGGAAGGCCACGCACGCGGCAAAACCGAAATGTGGCACATCCTCAAAGCCGCGCCCGAAGCCAAAATCGCGCTGGGCTTTGAATCTACCGTCACTCGCGATCAAGTAGCAAGCGCCGCCAAAGACGGCAGCATCATGCACCTGCTGCGCTGGATTCCCGTCCACCCCGGTGAGACCTGGTTCGTCCCCGCCGGTGCCGTGCACGCCATAGGTGCCGGCGTTACGCTCTGCGAAGTGCAGCAGAATTCAGACGTCACCTACCGCCTCTTCGATTACGGTCGCGGCCGCGACCTGCACCTCGCTCAGTCCCTTCGCGCCGCCGACCTCGCCTTCAGCGCTCCCGCGCCGCACACTGGCACCGGCGTCCACGTGGATTCCTCCTACTTCCAGGTAGCGCGCCTGGATCTGAAGGGCGAAGTGGTTGTAAATGGTGCCTCTCTCGCCATCATCCTCGAGGGCTCCGGCCAACTCAAAGACCTGCCATTCCGGCAAGGTGAAGTATTCTCCCTTGCCCCCGATGCCGCCTACACCCTGACGGGCGACGCCGCCCTGCTCACCGTCTCTACCAGAACTTAAGCGGGCCCATCCCCGGCGCGTACCCGAACCCAATACTGATCCGGTACTGATTCCGCGCATACTGCCCGGTGGTGAACCCAAGCTTCCGGTAATCGAAGGACAAAAAGCTCTGCACGTTGTGCGACAGCGCGCGCGACAGATTCGCGCGGCCGAAGTAGCTGTGATACACCCCAATCGATTGCACGGAACTGCTCAACCCGTCGCGCCCAGCCCCGAAGCTCAACCCATATTTCCGTAGCCCGGAATAGTTATACGTCACCGTCTGCGAATCCCGCGCCGAAGTCAGCACCACTCCATTCCCCGGGCTCACGCCACGCAAATACGAAACCGAAAGGTCGCCATGGCGAAACGTCTTCATCAAATCCACGGCCACGTCCGGCAGGTACGACAGCGAATAGTACCGCTCCGTGCCGCTGGTCACGCCTAAAATCCGCGCTACCAACGGGTCCAGCAGTACCTGTTGCAGTCCTCGCGTTTCCAGCCTCGTCGCGCCCGCTCGCGCCCGGAACTGCACCGTCTTGTTCAGCGCCAGCGAATAGTTCGCACCCACCGTGTGAATGTCGGAATCCCCAAACGTCCCCGAATAGTTATAGCGGCTAAACGCATAATACGGCCCGATCGTGGTCCGCTTCGTGATCCGATAAGCCACATCGGTACGTGCCTGATACCCATTCGCGCTAATCAGATTGTTCGATTTCCGCTTCACATAAAAGCCCGATCCGCCAAAATCCACAGAAAGGCGCGCCGTCTTCTGATACGTCACATCCGCCTGCGATGAACTGTAATAAGTCTGGTTGTCGAACGCTTCCGTGTTCGGCGTCACCACCAGCGCGGTGTTCGCGATGCTGGTATCCGTCTGCGTCACGGAATTCAACACTGAATAATTGTTCGAATAAAGCCCCGCGCTCTCGCTCAGCGTCATAGTCAGGCGGCGGGTCAAAACGCGCGAATATCCCAGCGCCAGCGCCTGGTCCTGAGAGTTGTTCGTATTGTTCAAATATGCGTGTCCGCGATAATCCAACTGGAACGTATCGAACCGGCGCGCGTGCTGCCCGGAAAGCCCGAAATTGATGTCGGCTCCCGTATAACTCCCATCCGTAACCTTAGTTCCCAAGCCCTGATAAGGACCCGTCACCCCGGAATCGCGATAAAAATTCAGCCCCACAAAGGGCCGGAAGCTCTCATTCGTAGGCGCCGTAGGCCTCGTAAAATTCATGCCGCGGCTCAAAATCGAGGGCCCGGTATACTCAGGAGTGGCCTTGGCGTCCGCTGCCTCCACCGTGGAATCAGCGACCGTGTTGGCCGCCCTGTTTTGTTCCCGCGTCACCGGAGCCTTCACGTCCGGTACGGCATCGGGTACAGCCTGCGCATCTGGCTCTACAGGCTCTTTCTTCGCCGGAATCGCGCCCTTCGGCTTTTCCACGGTCGGCAAACTCAACGGGTTCGCCGCCGTCTGCGCGCTCGCCTGTCCCCCCGCGGCCCAAACGAAAACAGCCGCAAGAAAAAGGGAAAAGCGCATAATACCCGCAAGTCTGACGAAGGGTTACGGTCATGTCAAGTTACCCTAAAGGTTGAAAGGGTGATTAGGATACGTCAATCCCCGGAACTCCTCCGCCTCCCGGCACCGTCTACCCATCCATGAAAGTACACTCCATCGCCCGCGCGGCACTTTCCCTGAGCCTGGCGCACACCGCCCTGGCCGCCGAACTTCCCGTCCGCCAAATCATCCTCTATAAGCACGGCGTCGGCTATTTCGAACGCTCCGGCACCGTCCCCTCCGGCGATTCCGCCCGGCTCGATTTCAAAGCCAGCGAAATGAACGATGTACTCAAATCCCTCAGCATCACGCAAAAGGGCGGTGGCAAAGTCTCCGGCCTTCGCTATGATTCCAGCGTTCCCCTGGAACAGAAGCTCGCCGAATTCCCCTTCCACATCGAAGCCGGTCAGCCCCTCAGCGCCATCCTCGATCAGCTTCGCGGCGCGCGCGTCGAGCTGCAGTTCGGCACCGATAAAGCCTCCGGCGTCATCGTGGGTGCGCGCGCCATTCCCCTTGCCCCCCCTCCCGCAACCTCCGCCGCCCGCGAACAAATCACCCTCCTCCTCGATTCGGGCGATCTCAAAACCTATGACCTCGCCGCCGCCTCCGGCATCCGCTTCACCGACCCGAAGCTGCAGTCGCAGTTCCGCGACTACCTCACCGCCGTCGCCGCCTCCCGCTCCGTCGATAAGCGCAGCCTCTTCATCGATTCCGCCGGTGCACCCTCCGCCCGCGAAATCATCGCCAGCTACATCGTCCCCAGCCCCGTCTGGAAATCCAGCTATCGCCTCTTCTTCGGCGACACCGCTCCCGTGCTCGAAGGCTGGGCCATCGTCGACAACACCACCGGCGAAGATTGGACCCAAGTCCGCATGTCGCTGGTTTCCGGCAAGCCCATCTCCTTCATCAGCGAGCTCTACGAACCCAAATACATCGCCCGCCTGATTGCCGATCTCCCCGAACAGCGGGCCGTCGCCCCCACCGTTTACGCTGGAGCCATGCGACCCAACGCAACCGCGCCCAAGATGGCCGATTCGAATCGCCTGGAGCAGTTCGCCGAACTGCAAAGCGTGCCCTCCGCCGGCCTCGCCCGCCAAATGGCCCCCAGCACCATCTCGAGCGAAGCCCTCGCACAAGAACGCGGCGACCTCTTCGAATACACCATCTCGACCCCCGTCACCGTCCGCAAGAACGAATCCGCCATGCTCCCGTTCCTGCAGGGCAAAATCGACGCCCGCCGCCTGCTCATCTTCTCCGAAGGCGCATCGCGCCATCCCTTGCAAGCCGCCGAACTCAAAAACATCACGGGCAAAACGCTCGATGGCGGTCCCATCACCGTCTTCGATGCCAGCACCTACGCCGGTGAAGCCCTCGTCGAAACCGTAAAAGCCGGTGACAAGCGCCTCATCAGCTACGCGGTCGATCTCGGCACCACCGTCACCACCGCCTTCAATACCAAAAGCGCCGTCACGCGCGAGGTCCACTTCAACCATGGTCTGCTCATCCAGAAGGTTGCCTCGGCCGAAACCAAAACCTACACCGCCTCCAACGTGGATGCCAAATCGAAAACCCTCATCATCGAACACCCCAAGCGCCCCGGCTTCGATCTGCTCTCTCCCACACCCTCCGAAACCACCGCCAACGCCTACCGTTTCGAGCTTCCCATCCCCGCCAGCGCCACAGCCAAGCTGGCCGTATCCGAAGAGCGCGTATACAACACCAGCCTGCAGATCTCAAATCTCTCCACCGACCAGATCGGCATCTTTCTCCAGAACAAAACTCTCCCCGACGCCGCCCGCCGCGCCCTCACGTCTATCCTCGCCGCCAAGAACAAACTCGCGGACCTGGACCGTCAAATTTCGGCCACCAACGCCCAGACTGAATCGCTCACCAGCGATGCCAAGCGTCTGCGCGACAACATCGGCGCCCTCAACGGCGTCTCCGGCCAGCAAGCCCAAGTCCAGACCTACGCCGCGAAACTTGCCTCCATCGAATCGGAGATCGCCGCCGCCCAGGACAAGCGCAAACTTCTCCTCCAGCAGCGCTCCGATACCCAGGCCACGCTCGATACCCAAATCGCCGCCCTCGAATTCTGATACAACAGCGTTCAAGTGAAGATTCTCTCCTTCTTATATAGCGGTCAGCGCCATGCCGGCGTCGTGGTGCCCGGCGGCGTCGCGCCCATTCTCGATATCAACACGAAATCGCGCAGCCGCATCCCCAATAGCGTGCTCGAAATCATCCAGGCGGGCATCAAAGAGCTCCCCGTCCGCGGCGTGCCCCCCATTCCCTACTCGCAAATCACGCCCCTTCTGCCCTACGCGGTCCCCCCGAAAATCTGGTGCATCGGTCTGAATTACAAGTCGCATGCCGAAGATATCGACGCCGTGCAGCCCGAAGAACCCGGCAGCTTCATGAAGCCCGCGTCCTGCATGTTCGAACCCGGCGGCACCATCACGCTGCCTCCCGAACACCTCACGAGTGACGTGGATGCCGAAGGCGAACTCGGCGTCATCATCGGCCGCACCAACCGCTTCCTGAAGCCGGAAGATGTCGCCGGTGCAATCTACGGCTACACCACCACGCTCGACCTCACCGCGCTCGACGTGCTCAAGAAAAATCCGCGCTACCTCACGCGCGCCAAAAGTTTCGACACCTTCTTTAGCTTCGGCCCCGTCATCGTTACCGCCGACGAAATTCCCGATGTGAACGCCCTCGAAGTCATCACCGAACACAACGGCCAGGTCTTCTCGCGCGATTTCGTGAGCAACATGCGCCATCGCCCTTTCGAACTCGTTCGCTTTCATAGCGACTACATGACGCTCTACCCCGGCGACCTCATCTCCACCGGCTGCCCGAAAGGCGCGCGCATCAAGCATAGCGATACCGTCGGCGCCCGCATCGAAGGCGTCGGCACCCTGGGGGCTAGCGTCCAGGCTCATGATGCTAAACGCCACGATGCTAAACTTGGATAGGTGCTGACGGGCCTCAAACGCTTTATTCTGTGGGACTACGCGCGCGCCACCTGGCAGTACGACGTCATGGTCGCCATCATCGTCGTATTTGTCATGTTCACGCCGCGAAGCTGGTTTCGTGACCAGCCCCGCATCCCGCACGCCAGCCAAATTACTTCGCTACCCGGCTCCGATGGCAATCAGGTCTTCTGGATCGAGCCCGAACTGGTGAATTCAGTCCCGGAATCGGACCGCCTGACTCGCTTAAGCGGCATCCTCAAAACCAAGACCGGCAAAGTGCAAACCGTCACCCGCATTGAGCCGATTTTAGACTCCGAACAGGAAATTAAGGGCTATATGGCCTTTGCAAAGCCATGATGATAAAGAAGTTGTTCGTATTTGGCTTCGTTCCCTCAATTTTTTGTTTGGCCGCCGACCCCCTGGCCGCCACCCTCGCCAAAATGGACACAAATTCGGCTTCGTTCCGCTCCGCGAGCGCCAACATCCGCTACCAAACCCACAACGCCGTCGTCGATATCGATACCACCCAAACCGGCACCATCCTCCTGAAGCGCCCCGCCCCCCGCCAGATGCACGCGCTCATCGATTTCAAAGATCCCGACGCCCATACCGTCTCCCTTGAGGGCGAAGTCGCCCAGATTTACTACCCCAAAATCAAAACCGTTCAGGAATATCAGGTGGGCAAAAAGCGCGACATGTTCGATCAGGTCTTCCTCCTCGGCTTCGGCGGCTCCGGCCGTGATCTGAGCGCCGCCTACGACATCACGCTGGTGGCTCCCGAAGAACTGGTCAACAACGAAAAAACGGTTCATATCCAACTCGTTCCCAAGCAGAAACAGGTGCTTTCCTTCCTGAGGAAAGTGGATCTGTGGCTCTCCACCGCCACCGGCTATCCCGTCCAGCAGAAAGGCGTGCAACCCTCCGGAGATTCCACGCTCCTCACCTATTCCGCCCTGAAAATCAACCCCAACATCTCCGATAGCGCCCTAAAACTTAAGCTCCCTAAGGGTGTTCAAAAGGTAACTCCGCAGAAATAGCGGACCCCTGGCCCATGCCATCCGGCAAACCCAGCTCTTCCTCTTCGCGCCTGCTATATCTGGATTGGGTGCGGGGCATCGCCGCCCTCATCATGCTGCAGGGCCACGTCTTCAATGCCTTCACCCGAACCGATCTGCGCACCGGCGGCCCCTACCTGCTCTCCCAATTCGTAGGCGGCATGCCCCCCGCTTTCTTCCTCTTCCTCACCGGCGTCACACTCGCCTTCCTGATGGATTCCTCTGAGCGAAAGGGCATTCCCGCCGGCCGCCGCGTCATGGCCGCCCTCACGCGCGCCGCGTTCCTCCTCGGCATCGCCTTCCTGTTCCGGCTTCAGCTCTGGGCCTTCTCCAGCGCCCGCCAGTGGAGCGATCTTCTCCGCGTCGACATCCTCAACTGCATGGGCTTTTCCATCGCCGTGGCCTCAGTGATGGCGCTGTTCCGTACCGTCGAACGCGTTCGCCTTTGCGCCGTGCTCGGCTTTGCCGTCGCCGCAGCCGCACCCCTGGTCTCCCAAGTGGATTTCAGCGGCGTCCCCGAAATCGTCAAGGATTATCTGGTGCCCAGCCACAACTTCTTCGGCTTCTTCCCCTGGGCCGCGTTCCTCTTCTTCGGCGTCAGTTTCGGCAGCCTTCTCCGCAAGCTCAAGGACGAACAAATCACGCACGCCATGCAATGGTTCGCCCTGGGCGGCCTCGCGCTCGCCTTCGGCGCGTACACCATTTCGTCCATGTCGCTGTCGTTCTATACCAATTCCGATTTCTGGCTCAACAGCCCCGCCCTCATCTTCATCAAGCTGGGTGTTGTCTACCTCTGCGTTGCCTTCGCCTATGTCTGGACCCTGCAATCCGATTCCGAAGGCTTCAGTTGGGTTCGCCAACTAGGCACCACATCGCTGCTGGTCTATTGGGTCCACATCGAACTGGTCTACGGCCGCTGGCTGGGCTTCTGGAAAGACCGCCTCACCATCGGCGAAACCGTCATCGCCGCCTTCGCCGTCACGCTACTGATGCTCGGCCTATCGGTCGCAAAAACCACCTTCCCCGCCTGGCGCCACTACCTGGTTCCAGAACCGAAGCTCCCCAAACAAGCCTCCGGCGATTGAGATGTTCAATTCCATGCAACCCACAATCCTCGACACACTTTTCGTGCAAGTCACCCTCCCCATCGTCCTCACCATCATCGTGGCGGAATGGTGGATTGGAAAACGCATTCAGAGTGTGGGGGCCGATTTCAATCGGTGCCCCGATGAACCCACAAAGCCGCGGCACACACCTTAAACGCAAAAAAACCGGAGCGCACGAAGCGCCCCGGCCCGAACAACCCCCAAAATTCAAAACCTGCTTAGTTAGGCTGAACCACGCCGTCAATCACGTGAATCACGCCGTTCTTCTGCATCACATTCGCGATGGTCACCCTCGCCGTGCCGCCCTTCTCATCCTTCAGCACGATATTCGCGCCGTCCATCATCGCCATCAACGTTCCGCCCTGCACCGTCTTAATCGACGCCTTACCTTTTCCAGCCCTGATCAGCTTCTTCAAGTCCGCCGCGGTTACTTTGCCCGGCACCACGTGGTAAGTCAGAATCTTCACCAGCGTGTCCTTATTCTCCGGCTTCAACAGCGTGTCCACCGTACCCGCCGGCAGCTTCTCGAACGCGGCGTTCGTCGGCGCAAACACCGTGAAAGGTCCCGGTCCCTTGAGGGTGTCCACCAATCCGGCAGCTTTCACCGCGGCCACCAGCGTCGTATGGTCGGCCGAGTTCACCGCGTTATCGATAATGTCCTTGTTGGGATACATTTCCTTGCCGCCCACCATCGGGTTCTTCGCCGCAACCGCCGCCGAAACCAATGCCGCCACAAGTGCCGTCTTCGCCAAAAATCCAGTCCGTCTCATCATAATTTTGAAGTCCTTTTCCCTGTGTCTACTGCTAGTACGCCGTTCGCTCCCGAATAGATGCGAAATTTCTCGTACGGTTAAATTGATTGCAGTACTAGTGAAAGGGAGTTGATTAATTTCGTGCAGTGAATTTAGGGCTTGCTATACTGGGGTCGGATGGTTCTGAGCCTCCCCGCCAATTCGCGGCCTGAAGCGGTTTCCTCTCCTAACGCATTGCTCCTCCGCCTGCACTCTTTTTTCCCAGAATGTCGATAAGCTTCACTTCGTTTTTTCATTCGGAGGTTGTTCCCCCAAGCAAATGACAAGCAGCGTTCATATCGCCAAGGGCATCGAGAGCCTGTTCGGCACCCGGGACGAAAATATTCGTCTTCTCGAAAAAGGCCTCCAGGTAAGGACCAACCTGGTGGATAGCTGCATCGAAATTCAAGGCGAATCCGCTAACGTGCAACGCGCCGAGCGGTTCTTGAAGGATTACGCCATGCTCACAACCGAAGGCATGGTCTTCGCCAATGGCGATCTGAATAATTACCTCCGCGTGGTCACCGAAGATCCCGAAATCAGCCTCCGCGCCCTCGTCCATAGCGGACGCCAGCGCAGCTTCGGCAAGAAAATGCTCACGCCGAAGACGATCAATCAAAGGCGCTACCTGGAAGCCATCGAACGCAACGATCTGGTTTTTGGCGTCGGCCCCGCCGGTACCGGCAAGACCTATCTTGCCGTCGCCATGGCCGTCTCCGCCCTGCTTTCAAAACGTGTCAGCCGCATCATCCTCACCCGCCCCGCCGTCGAAGCAGGCGAAAAACTTGGCTTCCTCCCCGGCACGCTGCAGGAAAAGATCGATCCCTACCTCCGTCCCCTCAACGACGCGCTGCATGACATGCTCGAAGCCGATAAGATCGAGCGCTTCATCGAAAAGAACGCCATCGAAGTTGCGCCTCTCGCCTTCATGCGCGGTCGCACCCTGAATGACTGCTTCATCCTGCTGGACGAAGCGCAGAACACCACTCCGGAGCAGATGAAAATGGTGCTCACGCGCCAGGGCTTCAATTCCAAAATGGTGGTCAATGGCGATATCACCCAGATCGATCTTCCCACCGGCAAACGCAGCGGCCTGCTCGACGCCTTCGAAATTCTGAACGGCGTTGAAGGCATCAGCTTCGTTCATTTCAACGAAAAAGATGTGGTGCGCCACTGCCTGGTGCAGCGCATTGTCCGCGCCTACGAAAAATACAACGAAGCGGCGGGACGCCAAATGTCCCTCAAGCTGACCGATGCGCCACGCGCCGAATCACCGCTTTCCGATCTCGCGCTGGAAAACGCCGCCATACCGCCCGGCCAATTGAGCGCCTGACGGATTTCATGTCCCCCGGAGACCCCTACCTTACCTTTCGCCGCGTGCCCGCGGATCTTGATCGCGCGTCTCTCGAACGCTTCGCCGCCAAGCTCCGCTCCGCCGTCGCGCCCCAGCTTCAGTTCCACTGCCTCATCACCACCGACGCCGAATTGCGCCGCCTCAACACGCGCTTCCTCCAGCACAGTTACCCCACTGACGTCCTCTCCTTTCCCGAATCGAACGACATTGCCATCTCCTATCCGCGCGCCGTACACCAAGCCGTACTCCATGGCCACACGGCCCCGCAGGAACTGCGCGTGTTGATGCTCCACGGCGTCCTCCATCTGCTTGGCTACGATCATGAGACCGATTCCGGCCGCATGGCTCGCGCCGAAACCAAGTGGCGTGAAAAACTGCATCTGCCCTCCGGGTTAATTGCCCGTGCCGCCCAGTGAGCGCCATGTATCTGGCCGCCACCATTTTTCTGGCGCTCGTCATCTGCCTCATCACTTTCGTCCAGACGCTTTACCTCGAAGCCATGCGCCTCCGCACGCGCGATCTTCCCGCCTTGCAATTCTTCAAAAGCACTCTCGAAGACCGCATCGGCTTTCCCGCTGAAGAAGCAACGCTCTCCTTCTCGCTTCTGAAACACGGCACCATCCTGCTGCTCGCCATCGCCGTCTTCCTCAGCTTCGCCCAAGACGCGCCCGTCACCTGGGTGCTCTGCCTCGAAGCCACCTTCACGGCATGGCTGGTCATGATGCTGGTGGCTTATGTCGTGCCGCAATTGTTGTATCGCCGCAGTTCCGGCCACCTCCTTCTGCCGCTTGTCCCGCTCCTGCGCGGCTTCGCGTTTCTGATGACGCCCGTCGTCGCGCTGCTGAACTTCTTTCAATCGCTGGCTGAACTGGCTGACGATAAAACGCATCACGCCGAAGCCCCCACTTCCGCCGAAAATATCGAGGCGCTCATCTCCGCCGGTACCGAAGAAGGCCTCATCGAAGAGGATGACCGCACGCTCATTCAGAACGTTGTCGAGTTCGGCGATAAAGTGGTCCGCGAAGTCATGACCTCCCGCCCTGACATCGTCGCCATCTCCGCCGGTGCCACTCTGCAGCAGTTGCGTGAACTGGTTATTCACGAACAGTATTCGCGCATTCCCGTCTTCGAAGATACAGTCGATCATGTCGTCGGCTTTGTCCACGTGCGCGATATGTTCGAACTGGGTGATCCCGAACGCGCCACTGTCAAGATTCGCGAGCTGATGCGCCCCATCCGCTTCGTGCCCGAAACCAAGCCCGTGAATGACCTGATGCGCGAGATGCAACAGGAAGGCGCCCACATTGTCATGGTCGTCGATGAGTACGGCAACACGGCCGGCCTCGCTTCCATGGAAGATCTGGTGGAAGTGATCCTCGGCGAAATTCGCGATGAGCACGAACCCGGTTCCGATGTCGAGCCCGATGGTCTCCAAGCCTACCTCGTGGCCGGCACCTTCGACCTCGGCCGCCTGGAAGCTCTGCTCGATATCGAAACCGATGAAGAACTCGAATCCACCACCGTCGGAGGCTTGATCACCGAGTGGCTCGGCCGCGTCCCCCAAGCCGGCGAGATCGTCGAACGCGACGGTGTTCGAATTGAAGTTCTGGCCGCCGATGAACTGCGCGTCCAAAAGGTGCGAGTAAGCAAGATGGAAACCGCCATAAAAGAAGCCAGCGCGTCCACGAATGTCCCCCATGAGTAAACACGTTTCCGGATTCGTCTCCATCCTCGGCCGGCCCAATGCCGGAAAGAGCACACTCTTAAATGCGCTCGTCGGCTTCAAGGTAGCCATCGTTGCCGATAAGCCCCAGACCACCCGCACCAGCATCCAGGGCGTCCTCACCACTCCCGAATCGCAGATCATCTTTCTCGATACCCCCGGCATCCATAAAGCCGAAACCGCCATCGGACGCCGCATGATGGATTCGGTTCGCGACTCGCTCAACGAACGCGATCTTCTGCTCTACCTGGCCGATGCCACGGAGCGTTTTACCGAACGCGATCGCGAAGCCCTCCGCCTGCTCAAAGATTCCGCCACTCCCACCCTGCTGGTTCTGAACAAAACCGATCTGGTCAAACAGCAGGAAGTGCTGCTCCCGCTCATCGACGAATACCGCAAGCTGCATGAGTTCGCGGATTACCTGCCCGTTTCCGCTCTGCGCAATCTAAACCTGGACGCGCTGCGCCAGGCCATCGTGAGCCGTCTTCCCGAAGGCCCGCAATACTTCCCGGAAGATCACGTGACCGATCAGCCCGAGCGTTTTATCGCCGCCGAACTGGTGCGCGAAAAGATCCTGCAGCTCACCGAGCGCGAAGTGCCCCACTCCGTCGCCGTCATGATCGACCGGTGGGAAGAGGCACCCAACATCACACGCATCTACGCCACCATCCATGTGGAGCGCGAAGGGCAAAAGGGGATTATCATCGGTGCCGGTGGCGGCATGCTCAAGGAAATCGGCACCCAGGCCCGCCAGGAAATGGAGCGCCTTCTCGAAGTGAAAATCTTCCTCCAACTTCATGTGAAAGTGCAGCCGAACTGGCGTGAAAAGTCCGCGTTCCTCAACACTTTGGACTGGCGTACAATGGCGGGTACCGATGAATCTTAAGCGGTCTCTGCTTTCCTTTGGCTTCGTTTTTGCACTTGCGGCCGCGGGCAAACCGGCCCTCTCCGACGACGCGCTGAACGATAAAATCAAAATCAAACTGGCCGGCGATACCGAAGTCAAAGGCGGCGCTCTCGGCATCGACGTGAAGAGCGGCGTGGTCACCCTCTCCGGCAAAGTCGAAACCGAGAAGCAGAAGAATAAGGCCGAAAAACTCACCCGCAAAATCAGCGGCGTCAAAAGCGTGGACAACCGGATTCAGGTCTCGCCCCGGTGATCGCGCTGCCTTCGGCCGCGCTGCTCTTCGGCATGCTGCAAGCCGCTCCCACTGACTTGAAGGTCGAGAAGGTGCATGCAAAACTCGGCTTCGCCGAAGGTCCTGTCTGGTCCCGCGAAGGCTACCTGCTCTTCAGCGATGCGCCCAATAACCGCATCGTGAAACTCGCCCCCGGCGAGCGCGGCGTCACTTACCGGGAAGACACGCATGGTGCCAATGGGCTCACGCTCGATGCCCAAGGCCGGCTCTACATGTGCGAGTGGCAATCCCGCCGCCTCACCCGCATCGATAAGAAGGGCAACCTCGAAGTCCTTGCCGAAAAGTGGGAAGGCAAAAAACTCAACGCACCCAACGATGTCGTAGTGCGCCACGACGGCCAAATCTATTTCACCGACCCCGCGTTCGGCAGCCAGAACGATACGCGCGAGCTCGATTTCTTCGGCGTCTTCCACATCGGGCCCAAGGGCGAGATGGAGGTGATTGCGAAACCGAAAGGTCGGCCAAATGGCATTGCCATTTCGCCAAACGGCAAGACTCTCTACGTCGCGAACTCCGACGAGAAGAACGTCCGCGCCTACGATCTGGACAAGGTCGGCACCGCCTCGAACGAGCGTATCCTCATTCCCGCCATCGAAGGCGTCCCCGATGGCATGCGCACCGATGAGAAGGGCAACCTCTACATCGCCGCCAAAGACCTCTTCGTCTTCAACCCGCAGGGCAAGCTGCTCTATGGCATCAAGCTAGGCGAAACGCCCGCCAACTGCGCTTTCGGCGATGCCGATCTGCAGACGCTGTACATCACCGCTCAGAGTTCGGTCTATCGCGTCCGGCTCGATGTAAAAGGCGCGGTCCAATATTAGCCGCCGCTACCCGGAGTTCCCCATCCCGGGCGTGGGCGCGCTCATTTTCGATCACGGCCGTATCCTCCTAGTCGAACGCGCGAAGGAGCCGCTCAAAGGCTGGTGGTCGCTCCCAGGCGGTGTCCTCGAACCAGGCGAGTTGCTCCGCGATGCCATCGTCCGCGAAGTGCGCGAAGAGACCGGCCTCCTCGTCGAGCCTCTCCAAGTGATCGAGATCTTCGAGCGCATTCTCCTTGATGCCGAAGGCCGCCCCGAGTATCACTACGTCCTCATCGATTACCTCTGCCGCGTAGTCAGCGGCACGCTCGCCGCCGCCGACGATGCCGCACTCGCGCGCTGGTTCACCATCGACGAGCTGCCCGCGCTGCATCTCACCGAAGGCACGCTCCCCGTCATCATGAAGGCGCTGGCCCATCTATCCGACAATAGAGGGTAGTGCGGCAGACCTCGGCTCAGACCCTCGAATACGAAGCCCTTCGCGCGCTTGTGGGCCGCTACATCGCAAGCCCTCTGGGCGCTCGCGAACTGGCGCAAATGGCCCCCACTTCCGATCGTGCCGCGCTCGAATCCGCGCTCGCCGAAACCGGTGAGGCTCTCGGTTACCTCCGCACCGCCACCCGCCCGCAGCCCGGTCAGCAAGGCTCCGCGATTCGCCTCGATTTCTCCGGCCTCCCTGACCTCACCCCCACCGCGCACAAGCTCCGCATCGAAGGCGCAACACTCGAAGCACGCGAGCTGTTCGACATCATCCTGCTGCTGGACCGTGCCGCCGATGCGAAGTCGAACCTGAACGCAACGGCCGAGCGCTTCCCCCTGCTGGCCCATCGCGCGGCTTCCCTCGGTGACTTCCGCGAACTAGTCAAGTCTCTCGAAGGCAAGATTCTGCCCGACGGCTCCGTAGCCGATTCAGCCAGCGTTCTGCTGGGCCGCCTGCGCCGCGATATCGAGCGACAGAAGAACCAGATTCAGGATTCGCTCGAACGCTTCCTGCGCGCCCACCGCGATGAAGGCGTGCTCCAGGAAGAGATCGTCACCATTCGCAATGAGCGCTTCGTGGTGCCCGTCATCTCCGGCCAGCGGAAGCGCCTGAACGGCGTCATTCACGGTGCCAGTTCAAGCGGCCATACGCTTTTCGTCGAGCCGATGGAGACCATCGAGCTCAACAACGAACTGGTCCGGCTCACCGAAGAAGAGCTGCGCGAAGTGCACCGCATCCTGCGCGACCTGACCGAACGTCTGCGCGCTCACGCCCCGGAAATCATGGTCGCGCTCACCGTGATGGGCCAGCTGGAGTGGCTCTTCGCCAAGGCCCGGTTCGCTCTTGATTTCGACTGCCGCATCCCGCGCTTCGGTGATCGTCTGGCTTTGAAAGGGGCGCGCCACCCGCTGCTGACCGATGTGCTGCGCGCGCGCAAAGGCCGCGTCGTTCCCATCAGCCTCACGCTCGATGGCGAATGCAAGACGCTCCTGATCAGCGGCCCCAACACCGGCGGCAAGACCGTCACTCTCAAGACGGTGGGCCTGCTGGTGTTGATGGCGCAATCCGGTCTCCCCGTTCCGGCGGTCGATATGGAGCTGCCCATCTTCGAATTGCTGCTCGCCGATATCGGCGATAACCAATCCATTCAGGCCAGCCTGAGCACCTTCTCCGCGCACATGTCGCACATCCGTGAAATGGCGCTCGACGTCACTCCGGATTCGCTGGTCCTTCTCGATGAGATCGGCTCCTCGACCGACCCCGAGGAAGGCGGCGCGCTCGGTGTCGCGCTTGTCGATCACTTCCGCGCGGCGGGCGCCTATACGCTTGCCTCCACCCATCTGCTCGCGCTCAAGATCTACGGCGCGAACACCAGGAGTGTACTCAACGCCTCCATGGGCTTCAACGAAACCACCCTCGAACCCACTTACGAACTGCGCCTCGGCCTGCCCGGTAAATCCGCCGGGCTCGATATCGCCGCGCGCCTCGGCATGCCGGAGGACATCATGAAACGGGCGCGCGCTTCGTTGAGCGATCGCGAGCGCGATGTGTCCCGCTTCCTCAGTGAGCTGCACGATAAGACCGTCGCCGCCTCTGAGCTGGAACGCCGCCTGAACACCGAGCTCGCCGATCTGGAGCAACGCCGCAAACGGCTCGTCGCCGAAACGCTGCGCACCGAATCGGAGAAGCTGGCCGAACTCGAAGAGCGCTATCAGACTCTGGCGGCGCGTTTCGAAGAGCAATCGAAAGAGGCGCTGGACCGTGTCGCGGAACGCTCCGACGCAAAAGCTCGCCAGACCGTCACCAAAGCCAAGCGCGAGATGCGCGAACAGTTCGTCGCGACCGTGCTCCCGCAAGCCGCTCAAGCGGCGGCTGCTCTAAAGATTGAAGAGGGCGCGCGCGTGCGGCTGCGCGATATCCGCGAACCCGCCATCGTGCTCCGCATGTTGGGGGAAGATCGTGTGGAAGTGCAGGCCGGCTTCATGAAGATGCAGGTGGATCGCGACGACGTCACCGAAGTGCTGCCCCCCTTGGGCACATCCGCATCGAAGCTGCCCAAAGGCGTCACCTATCAACCCGGCCCGCAATTCTCGCCCGTCTTTCAGGAGCTCAACGTGATCGGCGAACGCGCCGAAGAGGCCCGCGATCGCGTGGAAAAGTTTTTGGACGATGCAGTCCTGGCCACCGCCGCGCGCGTTCGCATTGTCCACGGGCACGGCATGGGCGTGCTGCGCAAGATGGTGTCAGAGGTGCTGACCGGCAACCCGCATGTGGAGCGTCACTATACAGCGACACAGGCCGAAGGCGGCGCGGGAGCCACCATCGCTGAACTCAAGAGCTAGAGCGCCGACAGAACTTCCTCGGCGTGCCCTTCCGGTTTCACCTTCGGGAAGATCTTTTGAATCACGCCTTCTTCATTGATCAGGAACGTGGTGCGCTCAATCCCCATCACCTTCTTGCCGTACATGTTCTTCTCTTTCAGAACGCCATAGCTTTCCGCCACTTGCTTATCCTCATCGCAGAGCAGCGTGAACGTGAGCCCGAACTTCTCCTTGAACTTGGTCTGCGCCTTCGGAGTATCGGGTGAGATGCCGATCACTTCGGCACCCTTCGCGGCTATCTTCGTGTAGGCGTCATTGAACTCCTGCGCCTCTATGGTGCAGCCCGGTGTATCGGCGCGCGGATAGAAGAACAGCACCAGCTTGCGTGCATGATGTTGCGAGAGATCGAAATCCGCGTCAGTATCCGTCTTCAGGTGAATCGCTGGCGCTTTATCGCCTTCTTTGAGCATGATTTAGCCTAACCTTTGTTTGATCAAATCACCCACGGTATTCGGATTCGCCTGGCCGCGGGACGCCTTCATCACCTGGCCCACCAGAAAACCCGCCACCGCTGTTTTGCCGGCGCGGTACTGTTCCACCTGCTTGGGATTCGCGGCCAGCACCTCATCCACAATCTTCTCGAGCGCGCCTGAATCGCTGATCTGTTTCAAGCCATCCCGCTCCATGATGAACGCGGCGGATTGGCCCGATTCGAACATCTTCGGGAAAATCTCCTTCGCCAGCTTGCCTGAAATTTCATCCCGCTTGATCAGCGCGATCAGCTCCCCCAAGTGCACGGCGGAGACGGGCGAGGTCTCGATGCCATTGCCCTTCAATGCGCCCAGCAAATCGCCCATCACCCAGTTCGCGCTCATCTTCTGGTCGCCTGAAACCTCTGAGACCTGCTCGTAGTAATCGCTCAGAGCACGTGTCGAAGTGAGAGTCTGGGCATCTATTTCGCGCAAGCCGTAATCGCCAATCAAGCGCGCCCGCTTCTCCTGCGGAAGCTCCGGAAGAGAGGAACTGACCTCATCGAGCCAAGCCTGCCCGATGCGCAGCGGCACCAGATCGGGTTCGGGAAAGTAGCGGTAATCGTGCGCGTCTTCTTTAGAACGCATGCTCACCGTGATCCCCTGGTCCGAATTGAACAGCCGTGTCTCCTGATGGATGGTGCCTCCCGCTTCCACAATCGCCACCTGCCGCGCGATCTCGTAATCCACCGCCTGTTTCAGGAAGCGGAATGAGTTCAGGTTCTTCACCTCCGCGCGCGTGCCGAACTCTTTCGCGCCGCGTAGCATGACGGAGACGTTGGCATCGCAGCGCAAGTGCCCCTTCTCCATATCGCACGTGGACGATTCCACGAACTGAATCACCTGCTTCAGTTCGCTCAAGTACGCGTGGGCCTCTTCCGCGGAGCGCAAGTCCGGCTCGCTCACTATCTCAATCAGCGGCATGCCGCAGCGGTTCAAATCCACATAGCTGTACTTATCGGAATCGCGAAAGCCCTCATGCACGCTCTTGCCGGCATCGTCTTCCATGTGAACGCGCGTGACGCCGATGCGCTTGGTTGCGCCGTTCACCTGTATGTC
>JBBROT010000010.1:0-20510 GCA_038229155.1 Bryobacterales bacterium
AAACGCCTTTTTGCTTCTTCCAGGCTAATCATCGTGGTCTCGCTACGTGCCATGGCCCTTCTCCCCACCGCATCCCCGGCGGCAGAACGACCTTAACAGTTATCAACGGAACTATTCATGCAGGCTTGCCGAAAACTCACAATCGCTCATGAAGATTCTGGCGCTGTGACGCGCGTGCTGGCGGTGTTCTGCACAGGTCCAATCGCGCAGATTATCTACACCCAGGCGAACCAGACGTACGTTACCGGCGTTTCCCAGCACCTGGGTCAGCCAGGCGGCACCGGTTACCAAACCATCGATTCGAACTTCCCCGGCGGTTATCAGTACAATCGCGTCGCCTATGTCGGCGTCGCCATCCCGAGCGATGTGAAGACCGAAGACCCGGCGCCAGAGATTCGAGGCACCGTGCTCGGCAACCTGGTGGAGCTGCTGGACAACACCGGCGCAGTGACCGCGACGGCCTGGTCAGACAATCCCGTTCTGGCAATGCGCCATTTCATGGCGCTGCCCATTGATGAAGGCGGGATGGGAATTCCGGCTTCGGAGTTCAACGACATCGTCGGCTTCGATACGGCGAATTACTGCGATGACACCATCCAGGATTCGACAAACGACCAAAAGATTTACCTGCCCTCGACGTTGCCGAGCAACCTGATTGTCGGAACGGATTACCGCAGGTTTCAAAGCACCGGCGTTGTTGGGTCCGATCCCACGGTGGACGGTCCCTACTTTGACTATGGTTCAGCCGATAACGACACTTCGGTTTCGCCAACAGCGGTTACCGTCAAACGCTTTACGCTGAATCTGTCGATCGCGCAGAGCGAGAAGAAGATCGACATCCTCTATAAGAAGATGCTGGCCGCTTTCCGCGGCTACATCAACTACGACAAGGACGGCAAGATTTGCATCCGCGCGGAACGGCCGGTCACTAATTCCACCGTGGCAAGCGGCGCGGCGGTCGGCAACACCACGCTCACGGTTGCCGATGCGGCCTTTGGGCCGTCCATGCTCTTGCTGATCTCGCCCTTTACGCCTCAGGCCGAAGTCCGATATGCCTCCAGCGTAGCGGGCGGCGCGATCACGTTGTCCTCACCGCTCACGTATGCCCACGCGGCCGGAGATCCGGTTTACCGCATCGCCATGGCGTTCGATCCGAGCAACATCCGCTCCGGTGCCAAGGTGAATTACCCGCTTTCGGACCGGCAGTCCAACGTCAACCAGGTGCGGGTAAAATACATCGATTCACCCTCGGGGTTTGAAAGCCGAACTCTGCAGGTGAACGATTACGCAAATCAGGCCAACACTCATAAGCTTGCGAAATTCGATTACGACGGCTCCGGCATCGATAGCTTCTTCCAGGCATGGCGAATTGGTCAGTGGCAGCTTGCCAAATACCGCGACCTGGGCAGGTTCATTGAGATCCCGGCCGGCATCTCCGCTAGTCTGCTTGAGATCGGCGATGTGATCGCGGCTTCGGTGCCGGAATTCGGGCTGCAGTGCGTGCCGTTCGAAGTCATCGAGCTTGGCCTTTCCGAATCGGACGAAGTCACTGTCATCGGCCAGCTTTATGACATCGAGGTCTATGACGATGTTGCACCACAGGTAACGGTTAGCGTACCGAGCCTCTTCACTCCTGTGACGCCTGGCGGGCCGGGCTCAACGGTTGTTCCGGGCGACGTGGTGATGGTAGACGCAACCATCAGCGCCGATCCTGAGGGCAACGCTATCATCCGCGCGGTCTACACTCCGCCCGCTGCCGACACAATTTTCCGTGGCGTGCATGGCTGGGCCGAAGTCCCGGACCAGAGCTACGGGCCTGCTTATCAGGTGGATGTGTCCCCCCTTGATGGGGCAGTGCTGCAGGGCGATCGCATAGACCTGGGCATCAATTACGCCACATTGGTTGACGCCGCGGGGCACATCACGATCATCTTTCGCACGGCGATTCCGATGCCGAGCGTCGGCCAGCCGGCGCAAAACTGGCGGATCTACCTTCCGTCCGTTGGAGATGCCTATGACGGGCATGTTAAAGCAGCCAACCAGGCTAGCCCGACGCCCAACATAGTGGTGCTGGTGTCGCCTCCTGACACTTTCCCTGAGGGCGAAGAGTACGCGCCTCTGGTGGGCCAGCAGTCGGTTGAGCTCGAAACACGGCCGTCGCAATCCGGGTATGAGTACCGGCCGATTGTTACCTGGTCCGATCCCACCGCGGCTAGCAGCCCCACTCGAATCGCAACATTCCTCGGGGTTGATGTGGTGGACAATCCTTACCTTGGCCAAGTGGTGGCAGAGCCCAGTGGTTTCGGGCGCTACGCAAGCGGCAACTCACTCGCGCGCGGCACTCATCACCCGGTCGGGCCGGGCGTCATGCGTTGGGTTGGCGACTGGACGCCCGTGCCGCCGATCCGCGAGACCCACACCGTCGACGTCTTTTCGCGCGGGCCTGGCGGAACGAACTTGTTCTCGGCTGGAATTACTCCCGATTGCGCGTACACCACGCCGGATCTTGACGAGCTTCGAAAAAATGGTGGGGCCGGCGGCGGTGTGCAGACCAAGGCGCTTGCGGACTTCCTGAACTTCCGCGCCTCGGCCAGATACGACCGCAACGGCGGCGGCGCCTTCCAGTTGCTGGTTGTTCCAAAATTCGATTTCCCAGATGATGACGGACTGCTCGATTCCGGAATTCTGATCGCGAATGCGCCGGCCGGTTCGACTTTTTGGAATGCCATCAAGATTGTCGAATACGGAGACGGCCGCTCCGATGATACGGTGTCGTTGAACATCGCGGACGCGCCAAAAGTGGCAGAAGTCTGGACGCTTCGCCTGGTCTCGCGCGACGTGAACGGCCGCGCGAAATACCCGGCTGCTGACTTGTTGGGTGAGCTGGCCACGCCGCCTGATCTGGGCACGTCGCCCAGTTTCACGTTGACGATTCCGGCCGAGAGTGAGCCGCTCGGGACCGGCACTGAATTCGCACCGGTCCTGCCGGAAGGGTCTCTCTCCGCCAGTCTACGTTTTGGCCTCAGCGTCGACGGAAGCGAGATCTTCTACATCGACGTGGCGATCAGCGCCTTACCCGATCCCGCAGACGATCGCTTTCAAGGGATCTGTCCCTCGGTTGGGTATGACGGTTCGACCGATTACGCCAACTTTATCAAGTTGGGCTACACCGGCAAGACGGATAAAACGGCACCATTCGGCCCGTTTCCCATCCCGGCCGGATCGCACACGATTGAGCTCTACGGGCCATCGATTGACGCTGCAAAGCGCGTCAACACCATCGTCCCCTCGATCACGCCTGGTGTTCTCATCAGCCAGGCACTGCGAGCCCAGACCACCGGCATGCTGGATGCTTCGCGGCACAATCCGGCCAAGCTGGGAAATGGCGTCCACGTCACAGGCGGGAAGCTCCAGGCGCAGATCGACGGCACAACGCTGGCCTTCGGCAGCGGTGGCCAGATTGTCGCCCAGGTTGACGGCCAGACTTTGCTGGCGAACAGCAGTGGCATCTACGCCAACATCGACGGAGCCAGCATTCAGGTGTCGGGCGGCGCAATCAAGGTGCGTCAGGTTGACCTTAGCCTAGCGCTCAGCTCGACGTTTAACGCAACCGAATTCACACTGTCAGGCGGCCGGTTCACGGTCAACGGAATCGACCTTCGAAAAGCTTTGTCCGCGTACGTGTCATCGGAGCTCTCTATCAGTTCCACGTCTGGGCTCAGCTTCAATTCTGTCTCGGCCGCCAAACTCACTGCTTTCACCACTAGCAGCAACTTCGTGTTCGCTGGCACGCTGGCTGCCGGAGTCGGATACTTCGGTGCAATTGTCGCATCGCAAGTAGCCTCAGGTTCTTTCATCGGCATAAGTTTGACGTTGACCCTCAACGGCGTGACCACCAGCATCAACAACATTTCCAATGGTGCGGGTAGTTACGGTATAAAGCTCCAAAACAACTCAAATTTAAAAACCACCTACTACACCCCGGACGCTCTCAGTTTTTACAACACCTCCGGTGCCCTGAGTATTCTAACCGCTACAGACTTTGCCCTCGCTTCAGGCTCATTGAGTTTTAGCGTGAGCGCGGGCAGTTTACTGTTTGTGGGTTCTGGGCCAAACAGCGTTTTCATCAGCAAAGACGGCATCACGATAACAGACTCTTCAGGCGCACGCTCATTATGAAAATCTCGCTAGAAATCAACTTAGAAGACGCACAGATAGTTGCCTTGCAACGTCACATAGATCGACAATTGACGACTGAAGCAGGAGACGGTCCAGGAGTGACGGTCAGCAGACCCATGTATCCCGGGGGGATCGCTCAATTTCTTCAGGAGCAGTTTTACTCCTCTGTCGCCCACCTTCTTCCTCAGGCGATCAGCGGGCAAGCCGAGGCGCTGCAAAAGCAGGCCGATGACCTAATGAAGCAGGCGCGGGAAGCGCGGATGTCGATGCTGGTGGTGAGCGCGGAGGATAAGTGAGTCACAAGCTGACGCCGGCCCAAGTTCGCGCCGTATCGTCTGCCCTGGCGATCATCGCTCAGCAACAGGCGCAGATTCAGTTTCTACTCAACTGCATCATTGAGGATAACGAGCTGAAGGGGAGGTACACCCTCTCTGCTGACGCGACAGAGTTGGTAGAGGTTCAGCCCTTCCCTGGCGATGCGCCAGGGCAAAAGGACAAGTAATGCACATTCCCGCTCCTGCTCCGGGAACCGTACCCATTTCAGCGACGCTGGCAAACATAATTGCCGAGTTATATGGCTGGACCGACTACCGGAACGCCAACAATAACGATCTCCTGAACCTCCGCACTGTCGGCGCGCGCACGTTTTATCTGAACGGCCAGAAGGTGAGTGGTTACGGCATTCAACAAACGCCGGCGACTGCGACGGCCGATCCGCTTGCATGGAATTTTACGGCCCGAGATTTCCAGGGCAAGCCATCAGTTCTGATTGGCGGCTTGGCGATCGATCCGGACACCTACACAATCACGCGCACAGTCGCGCCACTGGCCTTCATCAACCCCAGCTTCGAAGCCGGAATCTACTCGGGCTGGGGGGCCGGAACTACAACCGGGGTAACTACCGTAAACCCAGATGCGGGCACCTACTGCGCGGTGATCTCCTCGCCGGGCGGTTACATTTACCAAGTCTCCGCAACCGGGCTGACTCCCGGAACCGTTTATCCGGTAACCGTGCGCATGCGCGGCGATGCGGGAGGAACGGCCACCGGCACACTGCAGCTGTCGAACAGCGGCGGGCTGGTGAGCCAAAACTCTGGCACCCTAACGGCAAGCTGGCAGACGGTAACGAAATCGTTCGCCGCGGATGCTTCGGGGACAATCACGGTTGCGCTGGTTCGGTCCAGTTCGGGCGCGGGAGCGATTTATTTCGACACCGTCGCCGGCGTAACACTTACAAACGCCGGCTTCGGATTGGGCAACCTTTCTGGATGGAGCGCGTCTGATTTCGGGACCACTTCGGTCAATCCTCACACTTCGGCGCTCTGCGCCTTTCTTGCTGGTGGCGGCTATTTGTTCCAGCCTCTTTCGGGGCTCACTTTGGGTGCCACCTATCCAGTCACTATTTGGTATCGAGGCGATGCGGGAAGCCTGGCCAAAATTGCGATTGAGGTCCACGATGGGAGCCCTGGAGCGGCAAACCAGTCGCAATCGCCATGGATGCCTGTTAGCCCGATCTGGCAATCGCTCACCTGGGACTACGTGGCCAACGCCACAGGTGTGATCGGGGTGGCACTGATCCATGATTCCGGCGCCGGACCGGCTTCCTTTGATGATTCGGATATTTTAGGCGGCTATCAGCCGAGCACGATGACCATCAATTTCCTGCCGGGATACGAACCTTATTCCACCGAGCGAGTGTCGGTGCTCGGAAATCTATCGCTCTAAATCCATGCCAAACCTACTGACAATCGACTCCAGGCGCGTCACAAACAGGCCAGCCTTCGACCTACGAAACTGCACCGGCCTGGTAGGCAATGACTCAACCAGCGATGCCGCTGCAATCGACAGCTGGCTAACTGGTCTGGGCCCGAACTGCGATATCGAACTAACAAAAAAGGTGTATGTACCCGAGGGCCTTCATATCCCTTATTCGGGGATGCGCTTCCACGGAACCATGCGGGGCCGATTGCGCGGAGACGGCGCCTTCGCTTCGACTTCGGTCCCGATTCCATCGAGCATTGTGACGGTGTTCGGAAGCGTGACGGGAAGCTTTTTGTCCTACACGACCGCTATCGCGGCCGGGCAAAACACCTTCACGGTCGCCAACACCGTCTCGGCTGGTGATTACGTCGCGCTGCAGAACTATCCCACCGACCCAGGAGGCACCGACGCCTATACAGTCAACTCGGATGGATCACGCCATTACGCGGTCGGGGCGTATACGCTTGACGGGCAGCAGGTGGATGCTGCGAACAAGCGCCAGGAGCGCCGGGTGGAAGTCCTGCAGATCGACACCGCCACATCAACAGGGTTCGTAACCAAGCAGAACGTCGCGTACGACTATTCAGACACCCAGGGCCTGGGCTTCCAGCCCTTCTCGCCCAAACAGGATGTCAGTTTCGAGGGCGTGGAGATGCAGGACCTATTTGTGAGCGTAAACGCCACCGACCGGTTCTCGGTGTGCGGCTCAAAGTTGTTCCGGACAACCATTTCCACGGCGTATTCCTTCGACCCGGTAATCGAGGGAGTGAGTCTCGATGCCGATCACGCGGACTGCTCGATCAACCTCATGGACGCTACTCGCGGAGGTCGAGTGATAGCCAAGCTGCGCGGCGGAATGATCAGTAGCGACAACGCTCTATGCCGGGTCCGGTGTACGGATTACTTCATAGACATCGACACTTGCGGGCACACAAGCGGGATGTATGGACTGCTGGTAGACACCAACTTCGCCGAGGCTCCAAGCGGGTTCACCGACCTCCCCACGCGCAACGGGAGGATTTACGTGAAAGACAGCGGCCGCAATGTCGCCGTGTTGGTCTCCTCCGAGCCCTTCAGCGCCGGCCATGACAACCTGGACATCCATGTAACAAGCAACATGGTCGGCGGCGGCACCGTCGGCGTGGGAGCCGTGTTCCTAAAGGGTGTTACTCGGTCCTCTGTGTACCTCCAGATTCCGGATTCTTTTATCCGGCTAGACGCCTGCGACCGAGTCAGGCTCTATGGCCGCCGCGGTGGTCAGTCCCTCAACGCCTTGGGGGATCCCCGCAACCCCGGCGGCACGGCCAGGTCCTCGACCAACATTGACGAGCCCAGCTATGCGGCCGTTTCCTAGCCCCTCAACCCTCTAATCTGTTGCATGTAGTGTAACGGGAGTCCAGTGCCAGAATATTGCGCACAATCGACCAAAAGATTTCGCGCCGCTACAATTTCACCCAAAAAAATATGAAAACAGAGAAACGAACCCGGGAAACCCCTGATTTTGCTCACTTTTTCCAAAAAGCGAACCCGGGAATAACCCACCGAATACCCGGCGGAAACCTGAGAAATACCCACCGATATCCCGCCGGATACCCGGCTAACCCAAGCCTCAAAATGCCGCCACGGCCACTCCTCTACCCCCGCCCTGCTACGCTAACCGCATGCTAGGACTCAGCCCCCGCGCCGCCTCGTACACCTGGACGGCGTCATTTGTTCTGCTGCTCCTCTACGTCGCGTATCTTATCCGGGGCACCCTCTTCATCCTCACCGTCTCCATCCTGTTCGCTTACCTCCTTTACCCGCTCGTCGATTACCTCAACGGGCACCTCCCCAGCCGCTCCCGCACGCCCGCGCTCGCCATCGTCTATCTCGCCCTTATCGGTCTGCTTGTTCTACTCGGCATCGAAGTTGGTTCGCAAGCCGCGGAACAGGCCGCTTCCCTTTCACAACGCGCTCCTGAACTTCTCGAAAAACTCAAACAGCAGCCTTCCACCGGCGACCTCCCCACCTCCGTACGCTCCCTCCAGTTGACCGTCTTCGGCACGCTCCAAAGCTACGTCTACAAGCACTACAACGAGTTCGTCGCCGCCATCCCCAAAGTCACCCTTGAGGTCCTGCGCGCCTCCACCAGCCTCATCTATATCGTCATCATCCCCGTCCTCAGCTTCTTCATCCTGAAAGACGGCCGCACCATGCGCGATGAAATTCTCTCCCTCATCGACCCCGGGCACGCACGCGAACTGGTCGACGAAATATTTGCCGATGTTCACCTGCTGCTGCTTCAATACATGCGCGCGCTCTTCTCCTTATGCGCCATCACGTTCGTCACCTTCGCCCTGGTGCTCAGCCTGATGGGCGTCCCGTACGCCATCCTGCTTGCCTCCATCGCGTTCCCGCTGGAATTCATTCCCCTCATCGGTCCACTCATCGCGGCAATCACCATCATCACGGTCACCGCGCTCGCCGGCGGTGTGCACGTCCTCTGGGTAGTGCTCTTCCTTTTCGTTTACCGCATGCTGCAGGATTATGTAATCTCGCCCCGCCTCATGAGCGCCGGTGTAGAATTGCATCCCTTGCTCGTTATCCTTGGTGTGTTCGCCGGTGAACAAGTTGCCGGAATCCCCGGAACATTCCTGTCCGTGCCTGTTCTGGCGCTTCTGCGCGTTGTCTATCGCCGCCTTCGTATCTGGCAGTTCTCAAGACGCGACACCGCGCTTGTCAGTTGATGCGTCTGCTTCTGCTCATCCTGCTCGCGCTTCCCGCCCGCGCACACATGATGAGCCTCAGCTCCGGTGACGCCGTGCTCGAAGGCTCTCACCTCTCTTACACGCTCACCATGCCGCTCTTCGAAGTGGCGCACGTGGCTCATCCCGATCAAGCTCTGCTCGCGCACATACAGTTCGCTCACGCGCGCCTGGTCACCCAGGAATGCCATCCCGATCCCGCCCGTGATTCCTACATCTGTCACGCTTCTTATGAATTTCCAACCGCGCCGGACACCCTCGAAGTACACAGCACCTTCCCCGAAGTAACCGTGCCGAACCATGTACACCTGCTCCGCGCCACCAACGGCACCAAGCACGATCAAGCTGTCTTCGATTCCGCCTTCACCTCCGCTGTCCTGCGCTTCCGGCCTCTCACGCAAGCTGAAATCGCCGCCCGCGCACTATTCGGCGCGGCCGCTCACGTCGTCACCGGCGTGTTGCCCGTTCTGTTCCTAATCGCCGTTGCCCTCGCAGCCACAACATGGCGCCAGCTCGCGGCCCTCACTGCTCTGTTCTTACTTGCGCAACTCGCCGGCGCGATCCTCCCCTGGCAGCCGCCACCAAGATTCCTGGAATCCGCGGCCGCTCTCGCCGTCGCCTACCTCGCTGTCGAAGTCTTATTCCTGCCGCCGTCCAACTCGCGATGGCTGCTTGCCGCATCGCTCGGCTTCGTCCCCGGCTTGGCCCTTGCCGAATACATTCGCCAATCTGAATCCAGCCTTTCTTATTCATTCCTCGGTACCGCCTTAGCCGACATCGCCATCCTTCCACTCACGGCCGCGCTCGTCTTCCGCTTCCCGCAAACCAGGCGCATCCTCGCCGCATTGGCTCTTGCCGCCGGCCTGGGCTGGTTCCTCTTCGTGGTGTCCCGCTAAACTGAATGCTTACTGTGCAAGTGGAAACTCAGAGTGCCAAGCGGTTCTTCGGCCGCCAGGGCACTCTCTCTCAGTGGCACCCGAATTTCGAATACCGCGCGGGGCAGGTGGAAATGGCCGAAGCTGTCGAATCGGCCATCGCGGAACGCAAACATCTCATCGTCGAAGCGGGCACAGGCACCGGCAAAACGCTCGCGTATCTGGTCCCCGCGCTCATGTCGGGTAAGCGCGTCGTCGTTTCCACCGGCACGAAGAATCTTCAGGAGCAGCTCTTTTACAAGGACATCCCATTTCTCCAGCAACACTTTGAACGGCCCCTCAAAGTCAGTTACATGAAGGGCCGTGGCAACTATGCCTGCCGCCAGAAAATCTATGAGGCCGAACGCGAAGCCGTCCTCACCGGTCTCGAAGAAGTGGCCGATTTCCAGATCATCCAAGCATGGGAGAAGACCACTGAATTCGGTGATCGCGCCGAGATCAAGTCGCTTCCGGAACACTCAACCGCCTGGGCTCGCATCGATGCCCGCCGCGAACTGTGCTCCGGCCAGAAGTGTCCGCAATTCGACAGGTGCTTCATCACGGAGATGCACCGCCGAGCGCTCGATAGCGACATTCTCATCGTCAATCACCATCTATTCTTCGCCGACCTTGCGCTCAAAGATGAAGAGTTCGCCGGCATCCTTCCCGAATACTGGGCCGTCATCTTCGATGAAGCGCATGAAATTGAAGACGTAGCCGGCCAGTACTTCGGCGTCACCGTATCCAGCTACCAGATCGCCGAACTGCGCCGTGACGTGGCCGTAGTCAGCCGCTTAAAAGGCTTCGGCAGCCCCGAATTGGACCGCATCCTCGAACGGCTGGAAGAACTCGCGCAGATTTTTTTTGGTACGCTCCCCGGTCTCGAAGGCCGCGCCGCCTTCGCCTCCCGCGCCGCGTTGCGCGATGCCGAGTATCTGGATTTCCTAGGTGCCATCGAACTCGTCTCTCTCTCCCTGCAACTGGTCAAGGATTCCCCCGAAGAGGTCATTCCGCTCTCCCGCCGCGCGCAAGCCATCCACGAAAGTCTCAAGTTCATGGTCGAATCCGACGACCCCACCTATGTCTATTGGATGGAAAAGCGCGGGCGCGGCACCTTTCTCCAGGCCACGCCCATCGACGTTTCCGGCATCCTCGCACAGCGCCTCTTTGAAAAACTGGACTGCGTCATCCTCACCAGTGCCACCCTCGCCGTCGCCGGCGATTTCAGCTTCATCCAAAAACGCCTTGGCCTCGAATCCTCCCGCACCCTCATCGTGCCCGGCCATTTCGATTATCAGAAGCAAGCCCTGCTTTACATCCCGCAGCATCTTCCCGATCCGCGCGACGCTTCCTTCACCAAACTCGCCAGCGAAGAAATCATCCGCATCCTCGAACTTTCAAAAGGCCGCGCCTTCGTGCTCTTCACCAGCTATGCGCAAATGCGCCTGGTGTATGACCGCGTCTCGCTCAATATCGAATACCCCACGCTCATGCAAGGCACCGGTCCCCGTACCGCGCTTCTCGAAGAATTCAAGAGCACACCGAACTGCGTCCTCTTCGCGACCTCCTCCTTCTGGCAAGGTGTCGATGTGCAGGGCGACCAACTCAGTTGCGTCATCATCGACCGGCTTCCCTTCGCCGTCCCGAACGATCCCGTCGTCGAAGCCAGAATCCGCAGCGTGCGCGAAGCCGGCGGCAATCCCTTTTACGATTACCAAATCCCGCAGGCCGCCATCTCTCTGAAGCAGGGCTTCGGCCGTCTCATCCGCGCGCGGTCCGATCGCGGCGTCCTGTCCCTGCTCGACCGGCGCATCACCCACACCCGCTACGGCCAGATTTTCTTCGACAGCCTGCCCGATTACGCCTTCGCGACTAAACTGGAAGCAGTGGAAAGGTTTTTCTCCGATCATGTTTGAAGTCTCCATAGAAGAGGTATTCCCCGCCGGCCATGCCCTTCGCAACTATCACGGCAAATGCGAAAACGTGCACGGCCACAACTATCGCGTGCGCGTCACAGTGGAAGGTCCCGAACTGGACCAGACCGGCCTGCTCCTCGATTTCGCCGAGCTGAAGCGCCTTGTCCGCGCGGTGAAAGACCGGCTCGATCACCAATTCCTGAATGACCTTCCCCCCTTCACCGAACTGAATCCTTCGGCTGAAAACATCGCCAAATATTTTCACGATGAAATCCAACCGCACACCGCCGCCAGGTTGACGGAAATCAAGCTCTGGGAAACCGACGTGGCATGCGCCACTTACCGGCCCTCTCCCCGGCATTGACCTAATTTGTGCGCATCCTGATCGCCACGTTCGGTTCTCTCGGAGATGTTTACCCGTACCTGGCCATCGCGGAAAAACTCACGCAACAGGGTGCCGCTGTCTCCTTCGTCACCAGCAACGTTCATCGCGCGCTCGTCGAAGCCTCTGGCTATCGTTTCCATCCCATGCGCCCAGAACTTGTGCTTGACGCGCAACTGTTACACCGCGTCATGGATGAGTTTCGCGGCGGCCGCTATCTGCTTCGCGAACTGCTCTTTCCCGCCATCCGCGATAGCTACGCGGACGTCATAACCGCCATCCCCGGTCATGACCTGCTGGTCACGCAGGTGGCTGCGTTCGGCGGTCCGCTGGCGGCTCGAAAGACGGGCATCCCCTGGGTATCCAGCGTGCTCGCGCCTTTAAGCTTTTTTTCACGCACCGACCCTTCCGTGCTCGCGTTCCCCCTGTTGGGTTTGCGCCGCCGCTCGCCCGCGCTCACGCGAATCGTCAACAGCTTAGCCAAGCGCTCAACGGAGAGTTCCACGCTGGGCGTTAAGCAACTCGCAAGCGAAATCGGTCTGAGCGATGCGGGCAACCCCATTTTTGAAGGGCAGCACTCCCCCAAACGCGTTCTCGCGCTCTTCTCGCGCCATTTCGCGGCGCCGCAGCCCGATTGGCCGTCAGCGGCTATTGCCACCGGCTTCCCTCTGCGTGCTCCCGCACCGGTGCCGCCTGCCATTGAAGACTTCCTCTCCACCGGTCCAGCACCGATCATATTCACATTGGGTTCGTCCGCTGTCTTTTCCCCCGGCAAATTCTTTGATATTGCCCAAAGCCTCGGCCGCCGCGTTTTATTACTCGCAGGCCCGGAAGCGGCCCGAATCCCCCGCACCGCCGAGGTTCTGGCCGTCGACTACGCGCCGCATTCCGCCGTCTTTCCCCGCGCCTCGGTCATCGTCCATCAGGGCGGCATGGGCACCATGTCGGAAGCTCTCCGCTCCGGCCGCCCTTCGCTGATGGTTCCTTTCTCACACGATCAGCCCGATAACGCCGCCCGTTGCGAACGCCTTGGCGTGGCTCGCGTACTAAGCCGCCGCGCGCTCTCGCTCCGGAATCTCAAGCAGGCTCTCAAGCCGCTCCTCACCAACCCCTCGTATTCCACCGCCGCGTCGAACCTGGCCTCGCTCATCCGGCAGGAAGACGGCGCATCCGAAGCCGCCCGGCGGATCCTCGAAGCCGCGCCATGACGCTGATATGCCCGGTGCGCGATTGCCATCTGCCGCTGACGCGCGAACCGGGCCGCGTCGTCTGCCCGAAAGGCCATTCGTTCGATCAAGCCAAGAGCGGCTATTTCAACCTGTTGCAGCCGCAGGAGCGCCGTTCGAAGCTGCCCGGCGATACCCTCGAAGCGGTAGCCGCCCGGCGCAGGCTCCATGACCGAGGCTATACCACGCCGCTGCTCGCTTCGCTCCTCGAATTCGCTAAGCCCGAAGGCAATGTACTGGACGTGGGGTGCGGAGAAGGCTTTTATTTGGGTTCGTTTCCGCAAATTCAGGGGTACGGTCTGGACATTTCCACGCCAGCCATCGAGGCCGCCGCCCGCCGCTATCCCCAATGCGAATGGATCGTAGCCAATGCCGACCGCTTCATCCCCTATGCCGACGCGAGCTTCAACACCGTGTTATCCATTACCGCCAGAATGAATCCGCTCGAGTTCCGGCGCGTGCTTAAGCCGCAAGGCAAGCTCTTAATCGCGATCCCCGCCACGGACGATCTGATCGAGTTGCGTGGCGCCGGACGAGACCGGGTGGAACGAACCGCGGCTGAATTCGAACCTCTCTTCGGACCGCCCACCCACTGCCGCGCCTCTACGACAGCGGAACTGGATGCCAAAGCCGTCAGCGATGTGCTCCACTCTATCTACCGCCCCTTGCGCTCCGAACCGCTTCGCGCGATGAGCCTCACCTTCAGCTTGGACTTTCTGCTCTTTCGCAACGCCCACATGCCATAATGTACAGATCGTATCCTTACAGGAGTAACACTTGCACGCGTCGCGACACTAGCTTTCAGAGGCTCCGTGCTGCTGTGGAAAAGGTAGGCTGCTGAATGATGCTTTGCCCGACTTGCCAAACTGAAAATTCCGATGACGTTCGGGATTGCCGGGCTTGCAGCAATTCGCTTGGCAGCCCTCCTGACTTCGATGAAACGCAGGTCCTTCATCGCGACCTGACGATCGATTTCCGGGATGCGCCAACGGCCGAGATCACTCGCCCTGAGATCACTCACAAGGTATTCGACCGCGACCGCTCCTCGCTTGATCTGAAGCCCGATTCCGATTTCGGTCCACGGTACCGAATTGAGTCCCTCCTCGGCCAGGGCGGCATGGGCAAGGTATACCGCGCGCTCGATCGCGAACTGAACCGCTCCGTTGCGCTGAAACTGGTGCGGCCGGAACTGGCCATCGATCCCAAATCCATGGCGCGCTTCCGCCAGGAACTGCTCCTCGCCAGCAAAGTCTCTCATCGCAACATCCTCCGCATTCACGATCTAGGCGACGTGGATGGCGTCAAGTTCATTTCCATGGCGCTGGTTGAGGGTCTGGACCTGCATGACCTGATCGCCAAGACAGGCGCGCTCCCTTATCCGCGCGCTCTCAACATTGCCTTGCAGCTTTGCAGCGCGCTCGATGCGGCGCATTCGGAAAACGTGATCCACCGCGATCTGAAGCCGCGCAATATTCTGCTCGACAACTCCGACCACGTCTACGTAACGGATTTCGGTCTGGCGAAATCGATGGAACTGGAAGCCGCCTCCATGACGCGCACCGGAGATTTCATCGGGACGCCGCTGTACATGTCGCCCGAACAAATCGAATCGAAGCCGGTCGATCATCGCAGCGACATCTATTCCCTCGGCCTCATTTTCCATGAGATGGTGACGGGCGATCTGCCCTTCGCAGGCCGCTCTTCCGTCCAGGTCATGCATTCGCGCATGACCACCGCGCCGAAAGATCCGAAGGCGCTGGTGCCGGATCTGCCTCAGTATTTCGCGGCCGTAATCGCTAAGTGTCTCGTGCTCGATCAGCAGGAGCGATATCAACACGCCGCCGATATCCGTCGCGATCTGGAAGCGGGAATCGCCCCGAAGCGTTCTCTGCGCGCGCGCGTTCCCAAGCCGAATCGCACCTGGGGCATCGTGGTGGCGGCGATGGTGCTCGCGATTGTAGGCACGCTCGCCGTCCCCGCTGTGCGCGATAAGCTGCTGCCCGCCAAGGCGGCGGATGATGCGTCGGCCCGCCCCACCTTCTACATGGCGATACTTCCGTTCAAGCCCTTGGGCGATGGCGCGGAACTGAAGTATCAGGCCGAGGGTGTTGTGGAAGCGCTGAATTCGAAACTGTTCCCTTTGAAACAGGTCAACCTTGCCTCGTCGAACACCATTGACCGCGCTCTTGCGAAAGGCTCGTCCGATCAGAGTGCCATCGCCAAAGAACTGGGGGCCAATCTATTGGTGGAAGGCAAACTCCAAAGCGTGGGCGGGCGCTTGGCCATCAGCGTTTCCGCCTGGGACGCGAACAAGAAAGCCGTTATTTGGAGCCAGCAGTTCCAATGCGCGCCGGAAAGTCTGCTCACCACCGAAGACGACATATACAACACGCTGGTCGACGCGCTTCGGCTGAAACTCTCTGACCGGGAAATGGCACTCGGAGCCACGCGCGCCACGGAAAATAGCGAGGCCTACGACCTCTACATGCGAGGCAGGAGCTTGATTCGGGGCCGTCCCACGGCGGAAAACTATCAAGCCGCGCTGGCTATTTTCGATCAGGCCGTGACCAAAGATTCCCACTTCGCGCGCGCGTACGCGGGCATCGCCGAATCGTGCTTTGGGCTTTACCGGATCACGAAAGACCCACAGTGGAGCGTGAAGGGCCTCGGTGCGGCGGACCAATCCATCTCGCTCGACCGGAACTTGCCAGACGTGCGTCTCGTGGTAGGAAGCGGCTATTTGTTGACTGGGAAAAACTCGGAAGCGGTCTCGGAATTCTCTCAGGCCGTCCACTTGGCCCCCAGCTCCGATGAAGCCTATCGCCGTCTGGGAAATGCTTATGTCAGGCTGAAGAACAAAGATCTGGCGTTGCGGAACCTGAAGAAAGCGATCGCGATCAATCCCTATTCCTACGCCAACTTCAACGGTTTGGGCGTTGCGGAATCCACATTCGGAAACACAAACGAGGCCATCGGGGCTTTCCAGAAAGTGATTCAGCTTCAACCGGATTTCGCGGGCGGCTACAGCAACGTGGCGGGAATCTTATACAGCCAGGGCAAGTGGACCGAGTGCATTCCGCTCTACAAGAAGGCTCTCGCACTAGAAACATCAGCGCTGAATTATCAGAACCTGGGCGTCGTCTCACTCTATTCGGGCGATTCCACCGAAGCGATCCGTCTGTTTCAGGAAGCCGCTACGCTTGGCCCGAAGAACCATATGAACTTTGGCAACCTGGGTGATGCCTACCGGGCCGGGGGGCAGGCCGCGAAAGCGGATGCCTCTTATCAAAAAGCGATCGAGCTGGCCTACCAAGCCTGGAAACTGAACTCAAAAGATGCGACCACGCTGAAAAGCCTCGCGTTGTATTACGCCGAAAAAGGCGATGCCACGCAGGCACTCACCTTTATCCGGCGAGCGGCAGCGATCGATGCCGGGGACAACAACGTCATGTACACGGAAGCTGTGATTCACCACTTGGCCGGCCACGACGACCTGGCGATTCCGGCTTTGAAAAAGAGCTTCGAACACGGATACCCGGCCCGCGTGGCGGCCAACGATTATGCTTTGCGAACGCTACGCGCGAACCCGGCTTTTCAACAACTTCTTTCCGCCCATCACAAGCCCGCATAACGCGAAGCCGATACCGGCCAACTGGAAAGCTCCGGGCTCGGGAGTGGTGGCGGGCGCTGTCGCCGCTACTGCGCCCACAGTCTGGTTCGGCTCAAACAGGGTTGCGCTCAGCCCCACATTGCTCAGGTAAGGAAAGCCCGGATGCGTAGCATCGATCCCGAAGAACCTGAACACGACGGTGGTGGTGTTGTCGTAGAACGTAAAGTCGCAATTGGCGAAGGTGTTACCGCCATTGCACTGGGCGCCAACCGCTTTCGGACCGCTGGATCCGAAGTAGAAATTGGGGCTAAAAGGTGCGGTCAGCTCGAGAGTAATGAAGTCGAAGGGCGGGTTGCTGACGTTCAGATAAGTTGCGGAGTAACTTCCCGCCTGATCCGTCATGAAGGTAAAATTCGGGCTGGTGAGATTGGGGTCCGCTCCCACCGTGTCAAGGCTGATGCTTGCCCCGGACAATAACCCGGTGCTGAAAACGACGATTGCGCAAGAAGGAAAAAATTTGAATCTACTCATTTGTGCAAGGTTACAGGGGAATGCCGCCTTGGGCAACCCCTAACAGCAGTTACTCACAGCGCGTCCACGGGAATCGTAAACGCCACGGTATTCACAACACCCAGACGTTGAAACTGAATCCAGACTTTGTAGCGTGTCGCTCGCGCGAAAAACACATCGAACTGCACCGTTCCGCCACCATCCGCCACGGAAGGATGTTCATGCACGGTATCGATCAGATCTTCGCTCACCATGAGCATATGCGCCCATGCGCCTAAGTAAAGCTGCAATCCGTCCTGGGGCGAGAGATCGAAAAACAGCAAGGTTTTGCGGCCCGGCAATGGCTTTTCCATCCGCAAAGATACACCCATATTGACCGCGCGCTGGGGCGCTAAATCGGGCGTGATTGTTGCCAGGGAATCGGCCAAACCGCCCTTCCACCCGGCGGTGCTCACCAGCGTCTCGCCCAATTGCGGTACACCGCCGCGAGGGTAGAAATCCGCAACCAGTTTGTATACGCCGTCGCGCGGCAATACGGTCTTGTGCGAAAAACCTTTGCCGTCCGCTGTGGGATGCTCATGGGCGAAGTAGCGCAAGTCCGCCGAGATCACAAACAGGTGCAGTAGTTTCTCATGCATTACTTCAAACCCGCTCACGCCGGGGACTTCGATGTGAATCGCCAGTGGCACGCGCGATGGGATGGTAGAAGGTTGAAAGGAAAAGCGGACCGGAAACTCATGAAAATCCGGGGTGTGCTCCACCAGCTTCATGCCGCATTTAGGACATCGCCCGGGCGCGGCGCGGCGAATCTCCGGGTCCATCGGGCAGGTGAACTCAGCCGGCGTTTGTCCCCGCAGAAAGCCGCAGGCCAGCAGGAGAGCAGCCGCCCTGCGTGTCACGCGCTCGCCGGTGGCTGAAAGGGCCAAACCGCTGTGGTGGTATATCCGCCATCCACCGCGATGATCTGTCCCGTGATGTAATCGGAGCCTTTGCCCGCCAGGAACACGGCCAGCGGCGCGATATCGTCCGGCGACCCCATGCGCGGGTTTGCCTGCACACCGGCAAGCCACTGCGCCATTTCGGGAGCCTTCCACATGTCGCGGTTCAGGTCAGTCAGAATGAACCCTGGCGCGATGCAATTCACCTGAATGTTGTAGCGGCCCCATTCCGCGGCGGTCGCTTTAGTCAGACCCCCCAGCGCCGCTTTCGTGATGGCATACACGCTCAAGTAAGGGATACCGAGCAAGCTCATCAGGCTGCCGATGTGGATGATCTTGCCACCCTTACCCGCGGCGATCATCTTCGCGCTCACCAACTGGGTCAACTCCACGATGCCGTGAAGATTGGTCTGCAGGATGTGGTCGTACTCCGCTTTGGTGTATTGCTCAAAACGCTTGCGGACGTTGGTTCCCGCCACGTTGATCAGGATGTCTACCGGTCCTACGGAGTCGGCGCACTTGCGGATGGATTCGCTGCTGGTGAAATCGAGCTTCACGCAACTTGCCGACATGCCGGATTCATTCAGAGCCTGCGCTTCCTTCTCGAGAGCCGCTTCGCTTCGTGCGGCCAGAACGGTGCGCGCCCCCGCCGCCGCAACCGCTTTCGCGATGGCCAAACCAATTCCGCGGCTCGCCCCCGCCACCAGGGCCCGCTTGCCTGTCAAAGAAAAAGGTGTCAAACCCTATAGTAGAAAGAACCGTGATGAAATTCAAAATTGCAGCGATTGCCGGGGATGGTGCCGGACAGGAAGTTATCCCCGCCGGTAAACGCGTGCTCGACCGCTTGGCCCAGTTCGATTGGACCGATCTGCCTTGGGGCTCGGACCTTTACTTCAGCAAAGGCCACATGGCTCCGCCCGATTTCCTGGACATACTCGCCGGGTTCGATGCTATTTTTCTGGGAGCGGTGGGGCATCCTGAAATTCCGGATCACGTGACCTTGAACGGCCTGCTGCTTCCCATCCGGCGGCGCTTCGATCAGTATGCGAATATCCGGCCGGCGATTCTTTATCCGGGAGTGCGTTCGCCACTTGCTTTACGCAAAAACGAAGCCATTGACATGGTGGTGGTTCGCGAGAATACCGAAGGCGAGTACGCGCAGATCGGTGGGTTTGTGTATCAGCATCAGCCGGATGAAGTGGCGGTGCAAACCAGCGTGTTCACGCGCCGCGGCTGTGACCGGATCATCCGCTATGCCTTCGAACTGGCGCGGACACGAAGCCGCAAGCGGGTGGCGTCTATTACCAAAAGCAATGCTCAGGGCTTTTCCATGGTGTTGTGGGATAGGGCTTTCGCGGCGGTCGCGGAGGAGTATCCAGATATATCCACGGAATCGCTGTTGATCGATGCCGCAGCCATGAATTTTATTCGCAGGCCGGAATCGTTCGATGTGGTGGTGGCTTCGAACCTGTTCGGCGATATTCTGAGCGACATCTCCGCCATACTCGTTGGCAGCATGGGCTTGGCTCCGAGCGCAAATCTGGACCCCAGCCGCCGCGGACCTTCCATGTTCGAGCCCGTTCACGGGAGCGCGCCGGATATCGCGGGGAAGGGAATTGTGAACCCGATGGCCACGTTCTTGTGCGCCGCGCAGATGTTGGAACACCTTGGTCTGGCAGCGCAAGCACAGCAGCTACATGTTTCAATCCGCAAAACGTTAGCGGACACGGCGAACCATACTGCCGATCTGGGCGGCACGGCGACAACGGAAGAAGTGACCGGGGCCGTGCTCGCCCAATTGTAATGGCCTGTTTACTACGCGGTGCGTCCACGCATAATCAGGCGGTAAACGAGCAACAGCAGGATTGCGCCCACCACCGACATGAGAAAGCCGGCAGAATCTCCTTCCCCGTAAAGGCCCATCGCCCTGCCGATGAAGGTCGCCATGATCGCGCCCGCGATTCCGATCAGGATCGTGATGAAAAATCCACCAGGATCACGGCCCGGCATTAAAAGCTTCGCTACAGCTCCAATCACTAATCCAATCAGAATCGTCCAAAGAAAATGCATACATCCTCCTGGCGGCTTACATTGCAAGTACCGCGCCATTGGCAATAGAATGTCAGACGTTGACCCCTAAAATTTTTACGGCGGGCGTTTTTGCCATCAGTCTTTGCGCGCAAACTCCTCCCGCGGCGCGTCCGGCCGGCGGATTTGTCAGACCACCGGCTTATCCTTCGCACCCGCAAGCCCCAGGCGATGTGCTGGACCGGGGTAAGGCTCTCTACGGTGTGAATTGCAATTTCTGCCACGGTTCGGACGCGCGGGGT
>JBBROT010000011.1:0-20369 GCA_038229155.1 Bryobacterales bacterium
GCACGGGCGCTGGTGGAGTTCAACGCCGAACTGCGCGGTAAACTCAAGCAACTCGGTTTCCTGACTCGCGATCCCCGCAAGCATGAGCGCAAGAAGAACGGTCAGAAGGGCGCTCGCAAACGGTTCCAATTCTCCAAGCGATAATCCGGTTCTCAACTCGGGGACATCGCCCAGCGGTGTCCCTTGATCCATGACGGTCTGCGGGATTCTCCCGTTCTAAGATCGCCACCACCCTCCACCCCTTACCTCACAGGAGCATCACAACTTTGCCAGCCATCTCCATGAAAGAACTGCTCGAAGCAGGCGTACACTTCGGGCACCAGACCAAACGTTGGAACCCCAAGATGAAGGAATACATCTTCGGCGAACGCAACGGCATTTACATCATCGATCTGCAAAAGACCCTCAAGCTCTTCAAAGACGCTGCCCGTTTCGTCGGCGAAATGTCCGCCCAGGGCAAGAACATTCTCTTCGTCGGCACCAAGCGCCAGGCCCAGGAAGCCATCGCCGAAGAAGCCACCCGCTGCAACATGTATTACATCAATCAGCGCTGGCTCGGCGGCCTGCTCACCAACATGGCTACCGTGCAAAAGTCCATCAAGCGCCTCAAAGAGTTGGACCAGATGTCCACTGACGGCGGCTATGATTCGCGTCCCAAGAAAGAGGTCATCCGCCTCGAACGCGAACGCAAGCAGCTTGAGCTCAATCTCGCCGGTATCAAAGACATGCCCGGCCTGCCCGACATCCTCTTCGTCATCGATTCCAACAAGGAAGCCATCGCGGTCAAAGAAGCGCGCCGCCTCGGCATCCCCGTCGTCGCCATCGTCGATACCAATTGCGATCCCGAAGAAGTCGATTGGGTCATCCCCGGCAATGACGACGCCCTGCGCGCCATCCGCCTCTTCACCACCAAAATTTCCGATTCCGTCATCGAAGGCCGCGCGCTAGCCACCGAGCAGGATTTCACCGAGAAGCTCATCACCGATGAAACTCCGGCCGATGAAGCCATGCCCGAATACACCGAATATGTAGACCCCAAATTCAACGAACAGATCATGGCCGAAAGCCTCATGGGCGAAGAGCCTACCATTCGTCCCGAAGATTAGTTCAATAAGATTAATCCAATGCCTGAAATCACAGCACAACAAGTCAAAGAACTCCGCGAACGTTCCGGCGCGGGCATGATGGAATGTAAGAGCGCCCTCAAGGAAGCGAACGGCGTTATGGCCGAGGCGGAAGTCGTCCTCCGCAAACGCGGCATCACCAATGCCGGCAAGAAGTCCAGCCGCGCCACCCGCCAGGGGATGGTGTCCCATTACATCCATCCCGGCGGCCAACTCGGCGTCCTGATCGAAGTCAATTGCGAGTCCGATTTCGTCGCCCGCACTGACGATTTTCAAGACCTGGCGCGCGATCTCGCCATGCACATCGCCGCCGCCGACCCCCAGTTCCTCCGCAAGGAAGATGTCTCCCCTGAGGCGCTGGCCAAAGAGAAAGACATCCAAAAAGCGCGCGCCATCAACGAAGGCAAGCCCGAAAAAGTAGCCGAGAAAATCGTCGAAGGCCGCATGGCAAAATTCTATGAAGAGGTCTGCCTGTATGAGCAGCCTTATGTCAAGGAATCCACCATGACCGTCGATCAGATCATCAAGAGCAAAATCGCCAAGCTCGGCGAAAATATCTCCGTCGCCCGCTTTAGTCGCTTCAAGGTCGGCGAAACAGCGGCCGCCTCCGAACCCGAAGCCGCGGAGTAATAGATGGCCCAGTACGGACGCATCCTCCTCAAGCTCAGCGGTGAAGCCATGGCCGGTGCCAATGGCTCCTTCGGTATCGATGCGGAACGCGTCAAAGGCTTGGCTGCGGAAGTCGCCGCCATCGCCGCCAAGGGCCTCCAGGTAGGCCTCGTCGTCGGCGGTGGCAACATCTTCCGCGGCATCGCCTTAGCCGCCAAGAATATGGATCGCGTCACCGGCGATCATATGGGCATGCTCGCCACCGTCATCAACTCCCTCGCCATGCAGGACGCGCTCGAACATGAGGGCTGCCAGACCCGCGTCATGAGCGCCATCGAAATGCACCAGGTCTGCGAGCCCTATATCCGTCGCCGCGCCATTCGCCATCTCGAAAAGAATCGCGTCGTCATCTTCGCCGCCGGCACCTCGAACCCGTACTTCTCTACCGACACCGCCGCCACTCTGCGTGCTCTCGAAATTCACGCCGAGATTATCGCCAAAGCCACCAAAGTCGATGGCGTCTATGACAAAGACCCCATGAAGTATCCTGAGGCCGTCATGTACAAGGAAATTTCCTATACCGAAGTGCTGTCCAAATCCCTCGGCGTCATGGATTCCACCTCCATCGCCATGTGCCGCGATAACAAGCTCCCCATCCTCGTTTTCAACTTGAACACCGCTGGAAATATAATGCGTATGTCGATGGGCGAACCCATCGGCACCTTCATCCGCTAACATGCCAACCGTCAAAGAAATCGAATCTCACGCGCGCACCAAGATGGAAAACGCCGTCACGGCCCTCGCTCACGATATGTCGGCCATCCGCACCGGCCGCGCCACCATCAGCATCCTCGATCACATCCGCGTTGATTATTACGGCACCTCCACGCCGCTCAACCAAGTCGCGAACCTCCACGTTCCGGAGCCTGCGCTCATCACTGTCCAGCCCTACGACATGTCGATCCTCAGCGCCATCGAAAAATCGATTCGTAATTCCGATATCGGCCTCAACCCCGCCAACGACGGCAAGGTGATCCGCCTCCCCATCCCGCCTCTCACCGAAGAGCGCCGCAAGGAACTGGTCAAGCGCCTCCACGGCATCGCCGAAGATCATCGAGTCAGCATCCGCAACGTCCGCCGCGACGCCAACGAACAGCTCAAGAAGCTCGCCAAAGACAAGACTATCGCCGAAGACGAAGAGCGCGCCGGCACAGCCGAAGTCCAAAAGCTCACCGACGCCCACATCCAAAAACTGGACGCCGCCGCCAAGCAGAAAGAGAAGGAAATTCTGGCGGTCTAAAATGGCGGCCACCACTCATCTCCTGACAGTGCGCGAGTTCGCTCAGCTCCCTGAAGATGAGGGGCCCATCTATCACGAGCTCCAACGAGGAGAACTCACGGCCGTGACCAGACCGAAGTGGAAGCACTTTCTCATCCAGCGGAATCTTCGACGCTTCCTGGAAGCCATCGCGGAAGAGGGCAGCATGATCGATACCGAGCTTGCCTTCAGGCCTCTCCCCGATGGCGAACTGCGCGTTGCCGACGTCGCCTGGATCTCAGCACAACGCCTTCGCCATATCGATCCCGAAGCGTACTTCTCCGGCGTCCCCGAATTAGTGATCGAAGTCCTTTCCGCATCGAACACCGCCAGCGACCTTTACGATCGCGAGAATCTCTGCCTCTCAAACGGCGGTCTCGAGTTCTGGGTGGTCGATCCCATTCGCTGCCAAGTCAAAGTCACGACGCCCGACCGCCACACCGTCACCTACACCTCCGGCCAGCAAATGCCCCTTTCACTTTTCGGCGGTCACTCTTTGCCCGTCGACGAAATCTTCGGCCAGGTCCTCTAAACTAGTCAAATGCAACGCCGCACCTTCCTCCAGGCAAGTGCGGCAATGGCCGCCATCGCGCTCCCCAAGCCCTTGCTTCCGCGCGCCCTCAAGCCCGGCGACACGGTCGGCCTCATCACCCCCTCCAGCTACGTTAGCGATCCCGATGAGCTCGATTTCGCCCGCCGCTTCTGCGACTTCTTCCACCTCAAACTCAAAATGGGCGCGCACGTCACCGCCCGCTACGGCTACCTCGCCGGCACCGCCCGCGAACGCACCAGCGACCTTCACGCCATGTTTGCCGACCCGGAAGTCCGCGCCATCTTCTGCATCCGCGGCGGTTACGGCAGCGCCCAAATGCTGCCGCTCATCGATTTCGAACTAATCCGCCGCAACCCCAAAATCTTCCTCGGCTACAGCGACATCACCGCGCTCCACACCGCAATCCACCAGCAGACCGGCCTCGTCACCTTTCACGGACCCGTTCCCTTGAGCCACCTCTCCACCTGGTCGCAGCAGCACCTCACGCGCGCCCTTTTCGAAACAGCGCCGCTCGGCCTCCAGACCAATCCTCCCGATAGCAACCCGCTTCAGCCCTCCCACACCCTCCGCACCATCCGCCCCGGCAAGGCCACCGGCCCCCTCGCCGGCGGCAATCTCACACTTCTCACAACCACGCTCGGGACGCCCTGGGAAGTCGAAACCCAGGGCCGTGTCCTGCTCCTTGAAGATATCGGCGAAGACATCTACCGCATTGATCGCATGCTCACCCAACTCCGCCTCGCAGGCAAACTCCAGAAGGCCGCCGCCATCGTCGTGGGCGAGTGCAAAGATTGCCCGCCGCCCAATCACTCCAGCGCCTATTCGCTCGGAGAAGTCCTCGATTACCTCTTGAGCGACCTAAACATCCCCGTCTACTACGGCCTCAGCTTCGGCCACACCACCGATCAGGTAACGCTCCCCATCGGCATCCTCGCCACCGTCGATGCCGCCGCTCAAACCCTCACGGTCGATAGCCCGGCGGTGCGCTCATGAAGGTCCGTGTCCCCGCCTCCAGCGCCAATCTCGGCCCTGGCTTTGACACCCTGGCACTCGCGCTCGACCTTCACCTCGAATGCCAAGCCGAGCCTGCCTCCGAATGGACCATCACCGTCAAAGGCCGCGACGCCGAGAGCATCCCCACCGATGAGACCAACCTCATCCGCCAGACCATCGCACGCTACACCCCGCAGGCGTTTCACCTGCAGATACAGAACAGCATCCCAGTCGGCAAAGGCCTCGGTTCCAGCGCCGCCGCCCTTATCGCAGCCCTGCGCATCGCGGTCCCCGAACTGACCGATCGCGAACTCCTCAACGAGTGCGCCAAAATCGAAGGCCATCCCGATAACGCCGCCGCCGCCGTTATGGGCGGCCTGGTCGCCGCGATGATGGACGATGGCGGAGTCACAACTGCCGTAAATATTCCCATTCCCCCGCAACTTGCTCTCTCCGTAGTAGTTCCCAACTTCCCCCTCTCCACCGCGGAGGCCCGCGCCGCCCTACCCGCCTGCTACACTCGGGCCGACGTGGTTTTCAACCTGCAGCGCACCGCCGTCCTCATCGCCGCACTCGCGGCCGGGAACCTCGAAGCCATCGGTCGCGCGCTCGACGACCGTCTGCACCAGCCCTATCGCGCCCCGCTCATCCCCGGTCTCGCCGAATCGCTCGCGCAGAAATCCCCCGGCATGCTAGGCTGCGTCCTCAGCGGCGCCGGCCCCTCCGTGCTCATCTTCCACCACCGGGGCCAGTCCGAATGCTGCGAGCAAATCGCGAACCTCTTCCCGCAATCCGAAATCATCCCCGCATGCGCGCCCACCAACTGAAGCCGCGCTTAGGTCCGTTCGCCGGAATGCGCGAGAAAGTCGCCGCTTGCTATCTTCGACTTCTTGAGTATGGGTCCGCAATAGACATACGCAGCCGCCGGCACCACGGTCCCGTTATCCATCGTGACCATTACGTCCTCTCTTTCGAATTCATGAGGAAGCTTGTCTCTTGGTCCGCATCCCTCATAGTCGTCAAGTGCCGGCCAGACCTGGGGGTGGCGGATCAGATAAATTTCACCGTGTACCCGGTCGTGAGTCGACGCAGATCGCACCAGTCCTGGATAGTCTTCAATCTGGTAAAGGTTGCCATTCACAGTTCCGTGCCCTAGTAATTGCCCGGACCTTGAGAGTAACTCAGCGAATTCATTACGCATCGTATTACGCAACGTGCCATATACAAATAGCTTGTCTAGTCCACTATTCATCGCGAGCCTTCCAACGCGTCGAGCAGCCTTGTCAGACCTTCAAACCCCTGCGCGCGAATGTATCTCAGCAGGAAAGAAGTCCGGCGAAGATTCCGAAGGTAATAGTCAAAAAGATCGAGAATCTCTCCTTGACTTAAGGCACCCCTCTTTTGAAGAGCCGCTACGAACTCAAAGAAATTTAAGTAATTATTCAGGGCTTCTACATGAGGACCGTCGGTCCCCGATTCGATATCAGATTCAAGGCGTTGATATTCCAGTGACGGTCGAGGAGGCGAGTCTAAGATCTTGCGGATTTCATGAAAGGTGGAACGCTCGTAAAACCTCTCATACAATGAAAGTAGCCATTCAGCGCGCCGGGTGCGCACATTGGATCTAAATTGAAAATAGGCAAAAACTGCGGCGGCTACAGCGACGATCTCGGTACCGGTCTTGAGCCAAATCTCCGCTTGCGCCAAAGACATTTCTTTTACACTAACAAATGCATCATCCCCGCATGCGCGCCCACCAACTAATCCAAAAGCTCGGCCTCCCCGCCACCGACGAACCCATCACCAGCACCCAGCGCTTCCCCGATGGCGGCCAGTACCGCATTGAGATTCCTTCCACCGAAGGCCCCAAAGTCCTGCGTGCTGTGCTCGATGAAGCCCAGGCGCGCCAAGTCCCCGTCCACCGCGTCAGCCAGGGCTCCGGCATCATGCTCATGGCCAACTCGGAAATTTTCGAAATGCTCGAAATGGGCCGCGAAGCCAAAGTCGAGGTCAACCTCTTCATTGGCCCCCGCGCCACCTTCGATACCGGCGCGCAAGTCTTCTCGCCCGCCGGCAAAGCGCTCGGTCTCGCTGCCCGCGGTGCCACCCAACTCGCTTTCGCCCTCGAAGACCTTCTCCATGCACTTGACCTCGGTCTGCGCAGCGTCCTCGTCAGCGATCTTGGCCTACTCCAAATCATCGGCCAACTCAAAAAATCCGGCGACCTTCCCGCCGACCTCATCATCAAGACCTCCGTCATGATGGCCCCCTGCAACCCCGCCAGCGCCCGCCTCATAGAAGACCTCGGTGCCACCACACTCAACATCCCGAGCGACCTTTCCATCCCCCAGATCGCCGCCATCCGGCAAGCCGTCCGCATGCCCATCGATTTCTATGTCGAAGCTCCCGACAACATCGGCGGCTTCCTCCGCTACTACGAGATCCCCGAACTCATCCGTGTGGCCGCGCCCATCTACCTCAAGTACGGCCTCCGCAACAGCCCCGACGTCTACCCCAGCGGCACGCATCTCGAAAACACAGTCATCGCCCTTTCCCGCGAACGCGTTCGCAGAGCCCAGTTAGGCCAGGAATTCATAGAGCGATATTGTCCCGATGCCGTCATGTCCCCACGCGTTTAATCACGTCATCATCGTCGATTGGAGCGCCAACTCCACACCCAAAACAGGTCCCGATAGCATCTGGTACTGTCACGATGGCGTCGCCAGAAACCCGCCAACACGTCACCAAGCCATGCGCGAAATCACCGCCCTCGCGCTATCTCTCCCAGGCCGCGTCCTGCTGGGCTTCGATTTCCCCTTCGGCTTCGCTCATTACCGAATCCCCTGGTCTCTTCTCAGCGCACTAATCGAAGACTCAGAAGACAACACCAACAACCGCTTCGCCGTAGCCGCCGAACTGAATCGCCGCCTCACCAGCGGCCCCGCTCCCTTCTGGGGCTGCCCTCCCAAGCACGCCGGTCCCTACCTCACCGCCACCAAGCCACCTATCGCACTCCCCGAACGAGCCACCGAACAGCGCGGAGCCAAGCCACCCTGGAAGCTTTCCTACCCAGGCACCTGCGGCAGCCAATCGCTCACCGGCATCCCGCACCTGCAACGCCTACGCGCCACGCTCGAAGACTGCTCCGTGTGGCCCTTCGAATCACCCACAACCCGCTACGTCATAGCCGAAGTCTACCCGTCGCTCTGTGGCGCGCCGCCGCCCGGCGTATGCAAAGACGAATGGCAGGTCCGAACCTTACAAAACCAACTCAGCCACCCCGCAACCCTCCGCCGCTACCTTACCGTCAAGCTCCCGCCCGGCGCGCGAACCGAAGGCTGGATCCTCGGCCTGGAGCCCTAATGCTTCCACACACTCACCATGCCCTGCGCCGCAAGCTTGCGCTGCAGTTCCGCCACATTTACATCCTGCACAGCCGCATCGCCCCGATGCGCCATCGCAGCGGCCACGCCTGCGGCATGGCCCAGAATCATGTATTGCGGCTCCATCCGCAAACTGGAGTACGCCACGTGGCTGGCGGAAAAGCACACCGGCACCAACAGGTTCGTGGCATCTACCCTCTTGGGCAGCACCACCCGAAACGGAATTTGGTAAGGTGTTACCGCCACCTGCATATCGCCCTCGTTCTCCACCGCTCCATCCGCTGTCGCCAAGCGTTGTATGTTGTGCGAGTCGCTGTTGTAACTGCCCATCCCGATAACATCCGGCTTACTCAGTTCCGTCTGCAAATCTTTCTGCACCATCACATACTCGCCCACCATGCGCCGCGCCTCGCGCACATACAACTGGTTCGGCCAGTGGTCCGTGTCCTGAAACTCATCCTTCGCCACACCCCAGCCGTTCACCTCGTTCCGCAGTTCCTCCGGCACGCGCGCATCGTGACCCAGAAACCAGAAGAAGCCTTTCGTGTACTCCTCGTGCTCCTTCCAGATTCGCGCGCGCACGGCATAGCTGCCTTCCGGGTATTCCCAATCCTTCCCGATGTAGTCGGTCGAAAACGCGCCATTGTTGTTCGTGTCCACCTTATGATTCGGAATCGGCAACGGATTGCAAAGGTCCCCGAATCGCGGCCATTTGCCAGTCTTCTCCTTCGTGGCCTGAAGCAACCGCGCCAGCAACTCGAAGCGCTTCGGGTCATACCCCGCCGGCTTCGGAAATGCCACCTGATTCTCCGGCTCGTCCGACAGAATCATTCGAAAGTTGTAGGCCTGCACCTTCCTATCCGCCGCACCCACTTCGCCTTTCGTGGACGCCGCCGACACCTCCGGCAACAGCTTGCCCTCGCCATCGAACGGAGACACGCGAACCAGAAACTGGTGCTTCGGTGTCCTGTCCCTCACCCCCGCAAGCGATTCCCCATGCTCCGCAATCCCCTCGCGACCCCACGTGTACCGCACCTTCGCCTGCGCCATCAGATCGCCCTCATACGAGCAGTCCGCAAACACGCGGCCCTCATAGACCGAGCCGTCTTCCAGGACCGCCGCCGTCACGCGCGTCCCGCTCTTCCGTACGCCGCTTTGCTCCCGAAGGCGTTGCCGCTTCACCACCGTCACCTTCGCCTCGCGCAGCATCTCGTCCAGCACCTGCTCGCCAACATGCGGCTCGAAGTACCAGGCCACATCCTGCCCATAGCGGCCCACCTCATAGCGCTTTCCCAGCCGCCGGTAAAACTCCAGCGCCATGCCGCCAATCACTTCCCGCTTACCCACATCGGTGCGCGAAAGCCCGCCGGTGGTCATGCCGCCCAAGTGTGTGCCAGGCTCAAGCAGCACCACACGCAAGCCTTCCCGCGCCCCGCTGACGGCGGTAACCACACCGCCGGCCGTGCCGCCGTACACCACCAGATCGAACTTTTGCGTGGCCGCTTGCAGACCACCGGTGACAAGAATGAGAATTAAAGCGCTAAGCCGCATTTACACAGTGTCTAACGGAGTCATGCAGTACAGTAAAATCGTGAAGCTCCCGCTTACCTTACTGCTCTGCGTTTCGGCCTACTCCGCCACCATCGAACAGGCTAAAAAGTTTATCGAAAACGCTGAACGCCAAGGTCTGATCCTTTCCACTGAAGCCCAACGCGCCGATTGGGTGAAGAGCAACTTCATCACGGACGATACCGAAGCTCTCGCAGCCAAAGCCGATGAGCGCCTGATCAACGCAGGTGTTGTCTGGGCCAAAGAAGCCGCGAAGTATAAGGGCACCCCGCTTCTCGAAGATATCGAGCGCAAGATGCTGCTGCTCCGCAATGGGCTCACCATCGCCACGCCCGCCAACCCCAAAGAGAGCGAAGAACTCACCCGCATCGTGGCATCCATGGAAGGCACTTACGGCAAAGGCAAGTACTGCCCCCAACCCGATAAATGTCTCGATCTTGGCGATCTCGAAAAGATCATCGCAGATAGCCGCGACCCCAAACAATTGCTCGACGCCTGGACCGGCTGGCATGCTATCTCGAAGCCCATTCGCGCACCGTTTACGCAATATGTCTCGCTCGCCAACAGAGGCGCGCGTGAACTTGGCTTCAAAGACACTGGTGCCATGTGGCGGGAAAAATATGACATGCCGCCGGATCAGTTCGCCGCCGAACTCGATCGGCTCTGGCTGCAGGTCAAGCCCCTCTATTTATCTCTCCACACCTATACTCGCAAGAAGCTTCGTGAAAAATATGGTCCCGGTGTCGTGCCTGCCGACGGTCCCATCCCCGCGCATCTCCTCGGCAACATGTGGGCGCAAACCTGGGACAACATCTATCCGCTGCTGGAACCGAAAGACGCCTCTCCCGGTTACAACCTGAGCGAAATTCTCAAGAAGCGCAATACGGATGCCAGGCAGATGGCCCGCTATGGCGAAAGCTTCTTCACCTCGCTGGGCTTTGCGCCGCTGCCTCCTACGTTTTGGGAGCGCTCGCTTTTCACCAAGCCGCGCGATCGCGACGTGGTCTGCCACGCCAGCGCCTGGGACGTGGATTTCGATAACGACCTGCGCATCAAAATGTGCATCGAGCCCACGGCCGAAGACTTCCTGACCGTCCATCACGAGCTGGGCCATAACTTCTATCAGCGCGCCTACAACAAGCAGCCGTTCCTCTTCCGCGATAGCGCCAATGACGGGTTCCATGAAGCCATCGGCGACACCATCGCGCTCTCCGTTACGCCCGAATATCTAGTCAAAATCGGCCTGCTTGATAAAGCGCCCGATGCCTCGCGCGATATCGGCCTGCTGCTTCGTAAAGCGCTTGAGAAAGTCTCATTCCTGCCCTTCGCTTTGATGATCGATAAGTATCGCTGGCAGGTGTTCAGCGGTCAGATCAAGCCGGAGCAATACAACGAAGCATGGTGGAAATTGCGCCGCGAATATCAGGGCATCGCGCCGCCCATCGCGCGCACCGAGGCCGATTTCGATGCCGCCGCCAAGTACCACGTAGCCGCGAACGTGCCCTATGCGCGCTACTTCCTTGCCGACATCCTGCAGTTCCAGTTTCACCGCTCGCTCTCGGAAGTGGCGGGCTGCAAAGAGCCGCTGAACCGCTGCTCCATTTACGGGAATCCCGAGGCCGGCAAGCGCCTGAACACCATGCTGGCGATGGGCGCGAGCCGTCCCTGGCAAGTCGCGCTTCAATCCCTCACCGGCACAAAGCAGATGGACGCCACCGCGATTTTGGATTACTTCGCGCCCCTGCAAAAGTGGCTCGACGAACAAAATAAGGGCGAGAAGGTGGGCTGGTAATGACAAAATCTCACACAGCGTACGTTGAATGGGATCCCGAGACGAAGCTCTACTTCGGGATCGTACCTGGCTTGCCCGGCGCTCACACGCAGGGCACCACCTTGGGTGAGTTGAAGACCAATCTGGAGGATGTTGTTTCTTTATGTTTGGACGAATACGAGGGCGACACAGATGACTTCCCTCGGTTTGTGTGCCCGATCACGCGGCGCGCGACTTGGGTAGGCCGTTGATCCGCGAAATCTTGCGAGAGATCGGTTTACCGGTCGATGAGTTCACGCGGTTGGTTTAGTCAAACGCCGCGCTTATCGCCCCAAATGTCAACATGTAACCGTGGGCTGTACCGGTAGCCTTCGCGCTTGCAAATTTCCGCAAGCCACAACGAGCGCTCCCGCAAAACTTCAGGGCGTGTTCCCTCGGGCATCAGAATGACGGCTCGCTTGTCCGCCGCATAGGTCCGGATCTCTTCCAGATCTTCCGGCGCCGCGACTACGAATTTGAGTTGATGCGGATACTGGCGCATCAGTCGGCCAAGCACTTCGGGCTGGATGCGAAGCCGTTCATGCTGATTGCGGAAGGGTCCTTCCGGTGTGGAGTTCGCAAGCTTGGGGCTGATGCTCATCAAGTCGCAAGCGACATCGGCGTAGACCGTGCCCGCTGTTTCAATCGTGATGTGGAAGCCCGCATCGCGCAGCTTTCGCGTGAGCTCGACAATGCCCGGCGCAATCATCGGTTCGCCGCCGGTCACCACGGCGTGAGAGGCCTGGTAGCCGCGCGCCCGATCGACAATGGCATCGATCGTCATCTCCTCGCCTTCCGGGTGCCAGGAGGTGTACGGCGTATCGCACCAGCGGCAGCGCAGGTTGCAGCCGCTGGTGCGGATGAACACGGAAGGAACGCCCAGGAGCGAACCTTCGCCTTGCAACGAATAGAAGATCTCCGCGATCTTCACGAAGGCCGCGCCGGATCGGGTACGCCCGCTTCCGCAAAGCCTTTGGCGCGCAGCAGGCAGGAATCGCACTGGTCGCATGGCGCGCCAGAAACATCCGGGTCATAGCAGCTATGGGTCAGGCTGAAATCAAGGCCCAGTTCGCGTCCCAATTTCACGATGCCGGCCTTGGTCAGCCGCATCAGCGGCGCGTGGATGGTCAGCCGCGCGTCGCCTTCCACGCCCGCGCGTGTGGCCAGGTTCGCCATGCGTTCGAAGGCCTCAATGAACTCCGGCCGGCAATCCGGATACCCGGAGTAATCGAGCGCGTTCACACCGATGAAGATGTCGGTGGAGCCGAGCACCTCCGCCCATGCAAGTGCGAGCGAGAGGAAGACAGTGTTGCGCGCGGGCACGTACGTAATGGGGATGGAAGCGCCCATCTCCGCTTCCGACCTGTCTTTCGGCACGGCGATATCGTCCGTCAGCGCGGAGTGGCCGAACGTGCGCAGGTCGATCTGAACGGTCTTGTGAGCGACTGCTCCGAGTGCCTGCGCCACACGCGCAGCCGCGGCTAGTTCCACGCGATGCCGTTGGCCGTAATCGAAGGAAAGCGCATAGGTCTCAAAGCCATCGCGCAGCGCCACAGCCAGACAGGTTGCGGAATCCAGCCCGCCGCTTAGCAGGCAAACGGCTCGCCTCATGCTCGCTTCGGCAGCATGGCCGAAAGCCCGATCCCCATCACGGGGAAGGCCAGCAGCAGCGTAAATGCGCTCTGCATGGAATAGTGGTCTGAGATCCAGCCCGTTAGCGGGATGAAGATCATGCCGGCCATGCCCCAGCCGAAGCCCATCATCAGGGCAGAGACGGTGCCCATCTGGGTGGGCGCAAGGTTTTGGGCCATCACCACATTTACTGGGATGGTGAACAGCAACATCAGGCCGCCCAGGAACAGGCCGATGGCGGAAGGCAGGCCGGTGGTGAAAAGGAACAGCGCCAGCAGCGGCGTGGCCCCGATCATGGAGGCCATGATGACGCGCTTGCCGCCGAAACGGTCAGCCAGGTTGCCGCCCGCGACGCCGCCCAGCGCGCCACCGACAAGGTAGAGCGAAAGGCTCCAGCTTGCGGCCCGCAGCGAATAACCGCGCTGCGTCTGCAGGTAGAGAGGCAGAAATTGCGTGAACGTAATTTGGACTACGGAACGAAGGAAGACCAGCATGTATAGCAGCAACATCGGCTTCCATACGGCACGCAGCGGAGCCCAATCGAACCCGGGCTTCACCCCTTCAATCGCCATTTTGCGCTCCGGCTTCAACAGAGGCAGCAACAGAATGGTAACCGCGATTCCAGGCACCGCCACCGCAGCCGCGCCATGCAAGCCGTAGCGGCCGGTAAAGAACGAAAACACTGTGGGCCCGATCGCCAAGCCCAGCGTGCCGCTGCTGATGAAGACAGCCATCGCGCGGGCCTTGCTGCTACGCAACGTATTAGTGGCGTTCGACGTGGCGTGAGGATGAAATGCCGCCATGCCCGCGCCGGCCAGGAAAACCATGGCGAGCAACGCGGGATAGCCGGGCGCGAAGCCCAGAAACGAGATGAAGATGCCCGCCATGGCTGGTGCCAGAACGGTGAAGTGGCGCGAATGAAAACGATCCGCTAAGTATCCGTAAAAGGGCTGCGTAACGGAGGAGGAAAAGGAAAGCGTGCCGCCCAGGATGCCGGCTTGCGTAAAGCTGAATCCGAACTGCGCAATCAGCAACGGCTGCAGAACACCGAGCGCGCTCGAATAGAAGTCCACCCAGAAATGGGCGAGACAAAACAAGAGATAAGGCGCCAAGCCACCTTTGGTGGCTTCTGGAATCAGCTCTGCTTGTGGAACTTGCTCTTCGGTTAACGCGTTCACTGTGAGGCGGTGGAAACCTTAATTATACCCGCGTAGCGGTCAGGCGTGCTTGTTACCATAACGGCAATGCCCTGCTTACCGCTGTTGCTAGGACTCGCATTTCCCCGCCTGGTTCTGCTCTGCATGCTGCTCTTCACCAACATGCTGAGCCGCACCTTTCATGGCCTGCTGTATCCGCTGTTGGGCTTTATTTTTCTGCCGATCACCACTGTGATTTATACACTGCTGATCACGTCGGGTTACCCGGTCGGCGGCTTGTATCTGGTCGCGTTGATCATCTGCGCGGTGGCGGATCTTGGATTAATTGGGCGCGGGGCGAGCGGCCGCAGATAAACGCTATCGGCCGGCGAGCGGTGCCAGTTCCGTCCAAGGCAGGCTCGGCAAATCCCGCAAGAGCGATTTTTCCCAGTTGAACGCGGGGTGCCGCTTCAGGTGTTCCGCCGCTTTGAAATCCAGGCCGCAGGCGTGTCCGGCATGAGCCATATAGGTCATGCGTTCCGCCATTCCGGCATCGGCTACTTTGTTCTGGACCGCGCCGGCCGCACCATACGGGGCTTGCCACTCGCCCAAGCCGCGGCTTGAAAGGTCGACATGCCCGCAGAGCGTGCGCTCGCTGGGAGCGTCGCGCTTTTCGAACGTATCGTAATGATCGCCCAGGAACACCTGCGCTTTGGCGGTATCGATATGGCCCTTGTTCTCTTCGAGCAGAGTGGTCCAGCGCGTATGTCTCGCGTTCGCGCTGTTGCCCATATCGCTGGTGGAAAACTCGGTCTCTTCGCGAATCAGCTTGGGGTTCACGGGGAAGTTCGCCCCTGCGAAATAGCCGTCCATTTTGCGTTCCAGCGTTACGTTCTTCAAGCCCAGTTCCAGGCTTGCGATCTCGCCGGTTTTGCGGTCCGCGATCAGCCAGTTGTTGGCATAGCCGCCGTTGTTGCCTTCTTTCATCAGGCGCGCGAAATCGTCGATAGAGTTTGCATACTGCATGGCCTTGCGGGCGCGCACGAATTCCGGAATGCCATTCGAATCCCAACCGGCGAACGCGGTGATGGTGGTTTCGGTAATCATGATGCCCGCGGCGTTGATGCCGAAATCGTCGGCGCTATGGATCACGCCGGGCAGCCCATCCATCACGAAACGGTTGCCGTGTTCGGGCGTGATGTCATACGCGATGGTCCAGCGCTGGCCGTCCAGATAGCTGGTCCAGTTGTTATGCGCGATGACGGGCTTGCCGTCCGCCGTGTAGCTTCCCGTGGCGACGAAGGCGCTGCAGTGGTCTCCCGGCGCGGCGGCCTTGTTGGGCTTCACATGGTGCCGGTCGTTATAGTGCTTCACGTAATAAGGCCATTCGAGAGCGGCATTGATGGCCACCACATCCCACAGATCGATCTTCACTCCATGCGCGCTCGCTCCCTCGACAATGCCCTGCAGCTCTTCGCGATACTCGGCTTCAATGTGGGGCCACAAAATGTTCTTGGCGGACTTGCGGAAGAAGTCCCAGGAGCGATGATTGTCGTGCGTCAACTCGAGCATGGTTACTTTCTGGATGTCCTGAATTTCCGGAGCCAGCAGGTAGCCATTCTGAAAGCCGATCTCCGCGGGCGTGCCTTCCAGGTGCACCTGAATCCAGCCATTCCGCGCGGGTTGGCGCGATGCGTTACGAAGGCGCGGGTCCTGCCGCGGTTCGCGCGCGCCGCTCAGTGCGCAGACGGTGAGAAGACTCAGAAGGACGGCTTTTCCAGCGTTCATGGTTTATTGATTATAGAGAAACATGGCACAAGGAAACCTGACTGCGCGCGTAAAATCTGCCGGTTGAGCCAGCAAACTAGGTCCAGAGGTACTGGATCGCGTACTAAGGTCGATCCCTCGTGTCGCCAATGCGGACGTGCTGGTGGGGTTCGACACATCGGATGACGCCGGGGTGTATCGGTTGACGCCCGAGATGGCGCTGGTGCAAACGGTGGATTTTTTCACGCCGATTGTGGACGATCCGTTTACGTATGGAGCCATTGCGGCGGCTAACGCGTTGAGCGATGTGTATGCCATGGGCGCGAGGCCGATATCCGTGTTGAGCATTCTGGCGTGGCCGGCGGCGGGCGATGTGGAAAACCTGGAAGCGATTCTGCAAGGCGGCGCCCTGAAGATTCACGAAGCCGGCGCGGCGATTCTGGGCGGCCACAGTGTGGTGGATGAAGAGATCAAGTTCGGTTATGCGGTGACGGGCCTGGTTCATCCCGAGCGCGTGCTGACCAATGCGGGCGCGCGTGTGGGCGATGCTCTGGTGCTGACGAAGGCGCTGGGGACCGGAGTGATTGCGACGGCATTGAAGCGCGGCATGGCGCGCGAGGAGCATGTGGCGGCATCGGTGGCCAGCATGATGAACCTGAACCGTGAAGCGTGTGAACAGATGCTGCGCTTGGATGCGCATGGGTGTACGGATGTGACCGGCTTTGGGCTGCTGGGACACGCGCGTGAGTTAGCGGCGGCCAGCGGAGTGACCGTTGAGATTGACGTGGATCGTCTGCAATTTTTGCCGGGCTCGCTGGAGTATGCCAGAGCGGGCGCAGTGCCGGGCGGCTTTGGACGGAACCGCGCGTTCGTCGAACCTTCTGTGCGCGCGATGCGGGAGCTTGCTGCTGAAGTGGAGACGCTTTTATATGACCCGCAAACATCCGGCGGCTTGTTGATTGCGATGAAACCGGAAGACACCGATCGCATGACCGCGGGGTTCGTGATGGGGCGTGTTGTGGAACGGACCGACAAGGCTATTCATCTTGTCTAAGCCCTGATGCAGTGGGCTGAACAGTTCGTTGCGCAGTATGGCTACGTTGCGATTTTTTGCCTGCTGATGTTGGGCATTGTGGGGCCTCTGATTCCGGATGAAACCATTCTGGTAGTGGCCGGGATACTGATTCATCGCGGTACGTTGCAGTGGCCGCAAGCGCTGGGCGTGGCGTTCGCGGGCAGCGTGTGCGGCATCACGCTGAGCTACCTGCTGGGCCGGGCGGGCTTGGGTTTCGTGATGCGCCGGGTACCGGCGAAGTATCTGGACTTGGTGCGCGATTACTTCACGCGATTCGGAAACTGGACCTTATTCTTCGGCTACTTTATTGTGGGCGTGCGCCACTTTACGGCGCTGGTGGCGGGGCTTTCGAAAATGCCGGTTCCGCGATTCGCCTTGTACGCCTACACAGGCGGTTTATTCTGGGTGGCCGCGTTTCTCGGCATCGGCTATTTTGTGGGCGATCAATGGGAACGATGGGCGCGCTACCTGCACGGAGGCTTCTTCGTGGCGGCCGCGGGCGTTGCGATTGCGGTGGTGGTGTGGACGCGGATGCATCGCCGCCGGTAGCGGCTATTGCGGCTTGCGCGGGGGATCGATCTGGATCAGGTGGTCTTCCTCTTCTTCCACTTCGTAATCGGAAGCGAGGACTGACCAGATGGCATCCAGCTTGTCCTGCAACTGGCTGTTCTGTTGTTCCAGGTCGTGGATGCGGTCGAGGAGTTCTTTTTCCGTGGGCATTCGACATTGTAACCGCCACGCTAACATCGGTCCATGACGTTTCGTGTTGTGCTCGAGTACGACGCGGAAGCCCATTCCTTCGCGGCTTTTTGTCCTCAACTTCCCGGTTGCGCTTCGGCCGGCGATTCTGAAGAGGATGCCCGACGGAATATACAAGAAGCGATTGCGTTATATGTGGGAGAGTTCTTTGGAGATAAGATTTAACTCATGAATCGACGCGCTTTCCTTTCTTCGGGTGCCATGGCGGGACTTGCCTTTGCGGCGGATGGGAAGCCTCGGCGCGTGGGCATGATCGGGTGCGGCTGGTATGGCAAGGCGGATCTGTTTCGTTTGATTCAGGTGGCTCCCGTTGAAGTGGTGTCGTTGTGCGATGTGGATCGCGACATGTTGAATCAGGCCGCGGATATGGTGGCCGCGCGGCAGCAATCGAAGAAGCGGCCTCGCGTGTATTCGGATTACCGCCAGATGCTGAAGGAAAAAGATCTGGACATTGTCGAGATCGCGACTCCCGACCATTGGCATGCGCTGGCCATGATCGAAACTGTGAAGGCCGGCGCGGATGTGTATTGCCAGAAGCCCATCAGCGTGGATGTGGCGGAAGGCAAAGCCATGCTGGCGGCGGCTCGCAAATATAATCGCGTGGTGCAGGTGGGCACGCAACGGCGCAGCACGCCGCATCTAGTGGAAGCCCGGAATGAGATTGTGCAGGCCGGCAAGCTGGGCAATATCGGCCTGGTGGAAATCAACTGCTATTACCATATGCGCGCGACCGATAACCCGCCGGACATGGCGCCACCGGCGAATCTGGATTACGAGATGTGGACCGGCCCCGCGCCCATGCGCCCTTATAACAAGCTGGTGCATCCGCGAAGCTGGCGCGCGTTTATGGAGTATGGCAACGGCATCGTGGGCGATATGTGCATCCACATGCTGGACATGGTGCGCTGGATGATGGACCTGGGTTGGCCTGTTTCGGTGGATTCGACGGGCGGCATTTTGATCGATAAAGCAAGCAAGGCGAACATCACCGATACGCAGACCTGCACGTTCGATTACGGCAAGGTGAAGGTGATCTGGCAGCACCGGAGCTGGGGCGACGCGCCGGACCCGAAGTATTCCTGGGGCGCCACTTTTTACGGCGACAAGGGCACGTTGAAAGCAGGCGTGTACAGCTATGATTTCATCCCGAGCGGCAAGGGCGAGCAGCCGGTGCATCGCGACGTGAAGTATGAGCTGGAAGAGTATCCGGAAGACAAAACCGAGAAAGACCTGGAGAAACATGTGGCACCCGCGATTCGTCATCACATGCTGGACTTGCTGAAGGCTGTGGACCAACGCTCGAAGCCGGTGGCGGATATCGAGCAGGGTTATATCTCGACGGCCACGTGCATTCTGGCGAACAATGCGTTGAAGCTGGGGCGGTCGATCAAGTGGGACGCGGTGAAGCAGGAAGCGGTGGGCGACGCGGAAGCGAACCGTATGCTGCATCGCCCGTATCGCGCGCCTTGGAAGCATCCAGAAGCAAGCTCGGTATAGGCGCGCGAGTGATATGCTGCGGGCAGGAGGCAACCGCCATGCGCCGTGTTTTATTTACTTTGGTTGTGTTTGCAAGTGTCGCGGGTTTGGGTCAAGGGCAGCGGCCCGGAGACGATTGGGTTTACGGAGAGAACAACCGCACCTGGAATAGAAGCTGGAACGATCGCGCGTTTCCCCGCGCGGGAGCATGTCTTTTCACGGACCCCGGGTTTCAGGGGAACCGGTTTTGCGTGCGGCGGGGCGACCGCTTGGATCGCTTACCCGGCTCGTTCGGAGACCATATCTCGTCGATCCAGTTGTTCGGGGGAGCGCGTATTATGGTGTTCAACGATAGGGACTTCAGCGGCGGCAGCCAGGAGTTTCGCGGCAGCGTGGCGGATTTGCACAATCGCCGTTTCCGTGGCGGCCACACGTGGAATGACCGGATTTCCTCCATCATGGTGCGCTAGAAAAGCGGCGCTGTTAAAAGCCGTTCATGCGCGTATCGCTATCGGCGGCCCTTCCATCTATTAGTGCAGGAGGGTTCGGCAATGTTTAAGAGGATAGCAGTTGGAACTGCGTTTCTGGCTGCGGCTTTGGCGATTGTGCCCACCGCGGCCCAGGCTCACGACAGTTATTACGGAAACAACTACGGCGGAGCTTACTCCGGCTATAGCTATGCGCCGGAACGCTATGATCGCGACCGTTACGAAGACCACGAGGCGCATGAAAGGCGGGAACGTTTCGAGCGTCAGCGGAAGTTTCGCGAACATCTGCGGTGGGAGCGGGAACGCCGGTTGCGGATGCGCTTTCGAGGCTGGTATTCCGACCATGATCGCGACGATTACCGCCGGTACTAAGAAAGCAGCCGTTATGCGGGCCGTGGAGCGCGGCCCGCGAAACGGTGGATGAAGGCGCGGAGACGTTCCAGGCCCAGCGCGCGGTGTTCCGCATTCAGTACAAAGACGAATGACAGAGCGGAGTAAATCACGCCGCCGATCGCCGCGGCAAGCACCAGTTGGGGCCAGTTGGCGCCGGGGATCAATTCGGCCTTGAGCAGATACAGTACTAGAAGTGCCAGGGCCGCGATGCTGAAGGGGATGGCGTAAATTTCGAACAAAAAGGAAAGATACGGCATGCCGATGCGGCGCGAGAGCAGCAGGGA
>JBBROT010000012.1:0-19956 GCA_038229155.1 Bryobacterales bacterium
ACACGGGAGAGCCGATTCACAATGCGATTGTATGGCAGGACCGGCGGACGGCGGGCGTGTGCGACAAGATCAGGCGCGAGGGGCATGAGGGGCTGATTCAGGAGCGCACGGGACTGTTGCTGGACGCGTATTTTTCGGCGACGAAAATTGCCTGGCTGCTGGACCATGTGGAGGGCGCGCGGGCGCTGGGGGAAGCGGGCAAGCTTTGCTTCGGCACGGTGGATTCGTGGCTGGTGTGGAACCTGACCAGCGGCGGGTTGCACATCACGGATGCCACGAACGCATCGCGCACCATGCTCTACGACATACGCTCTGGCGAATGGGATGACGAGTTGCTGTGCTTATTCCGCGTGCCGCGGGCGATGCTGCCGGAAGTGCGGTCTTCGAGCGAGGTTTATGGAGAAGTGAAGACGTCGCTGGGCCTGGAAGGCATTCCGATTTCGGGCATTGCGGGGGACCAGCACGCGGCGCTTTATGGGCAGGCTTGTTACGCGGCGGGGCAGACCAAGTGCACGTATGGAACGGGCTGTTTTCTGCTGCAGAACACGGGTGCCGAAGCGAAGCATTCGAAGGCGCGGCTGCTGACCACGCTGGCTTGGAAGACCGGCGGCAAGATGACGTATGCGCTCGAAGGAAGCATCTTCATCGGGGGCGCGGTGGTGCAGTGGCTGCGGGACGGGCTGGGCATCATCCGGACGTCGGCGGAGGTGGAGCCGCTAGCGCAATCTGTGCCCGATAACGGTGGCGTGTACCTGGTTCCGGCGTTTGCGGGTTTGGGTGCGCCGCACTGGGATGCTTATGCGCGCGGGACGATTGTGGGTCTGACGCGCGGCTCGACAGCGGGGCATATTGCGCGGGCTTCGCTTGAGAGCATCGCTTATCAAGTGGCCGATGTTCTGGATGCCATGCGGACGGATTCGGGATGCGAACTGCCGGAGTTGCGGGTGGATGGTGGCGCTTCGCGAAACGATACGTTGATGCAGTTTCAGGCCGACATTTTGCAATCGCCTGTGGTGCGGCCGGCAGTGACGGAGACTACCGCGTTGGGAGCGGCGTATCTGGCGGGATTGGCGGTGGGGTACTGGTCGGGCGAAGCGGAGATTGCGGAGCAGTGGGGCGTGGAGAAGCGCTTCGAACCTGTGATGGCTCGCGCGGACGCACAGCGATTGCGCGGACGCTGGGGCCTGGCATTGGAACGCGCGAAGAGCTGGGAGCCGGAGGAGCAAGCCGGATGAATCGCGCGGTGATGGTGGCGCGCGCGCAAGCACGCACAAAAGCCTGGGACTTGATTGTGGTGGGCGGCGGCGCGACAGGCGTGGGTGTCGCGATCGATGCGGCGTCGCGCGGGCATGATGTGCTGCTGCTGGAGCGAAGCGATTTCGGCAAGGGCACGTCCAGCCGGAGCACGAAGCTGGTGCATGGCGGCGTGCGCTATCTGGAGCAGGGCAACATTTCGCTGGTGATGGAGGCGCTGAAAGAGCGAGGCACGCTGCGCAGCAATGCGCCGCACCTGGTGCATGACCTGGGTTTCGTGGTGCCGAATTACGATTGGTGGGAGACGCCGTTTTACGGTTTCGGGCTGAAGGTTTACAATCTGCTGGCAGGGAAATATGGGTTTGGCGCGTCGCGTATTCTTTCGCGCGATGAGACCGTGGAACGGCTGCCTACTATTCAGACGAATGGCCTGCGAGGCGGCGTGATTTACTTCGACGGGCAGTTCGACGACGCGCGGCTGCTGATCAACATGGTGCAGACCGCGGTGGATCAGGGCGGCACGCTGTTGAACTATGCGCCGGTGACGGGCCTGTTGAAAGATGCCGACGGGTTCGTGAATGGCGTGAAGGTGCGCGACCTGGAAAGCGGTACGGAATGGGAAGCGCGGGCCAGCGTGGTGGTGAATGCCACGGGCGCTTTCTGCGATGCGCTGCGGCACGCCGCGGAGCCTGACGCGGTACCGATGATCGCGGCCAGCCAGGGAATCCATCTGGTGTTCGACCGCTCGTTCCTGCCTGGCGATAGCGCGATCATGGTGCCGCACACCAGTGACGGGCGTGTGATGTTCGCGATCCCCTGGCATGAGCACACGCTGGTGGGGACGACCGATACTCCGATTCCGGAGGCGGTGGTGGAGCCGCGCGCGCAGGAGCAGGAGATTGAGTTTGTGCTCTCGACGGCGGGCGAGTATCTGGCGCGCGTTCCGACGCGAGCGGACGTGCTGAGTGTGTGGACGGGCATACGTCCGCTGGTGAAGAGCGGCGCGGGCGGGAACACGGCGGCGCTTTCGCGCGATCACACCATTCAGATCGATCGCTCAGGGTTGCTGACCGTGACGGGCGGCAAGTGGACCACTTACCGGCACATGGCGGAAGACTGCGTGAACCAGGCGGCCACGTTGGGCGCGCTTCCGGAGAAGGCTTGTGTGACGCGGACGCTGAACATCCACGGGTATCATCAGAACGCCTCGAAGTTTGGGGCGCTGGCTGTATACGGGGCTGATGCGGCGGCGATTCGCGAACTGCAACAGGCGCGAGCGGAGTGGGGCGCGGTGTTGCATCCGGACCTACCGTATACAGGCGCGGAAGTGATTTTTGCGGTGCGCGAGGAATGCGCGCGCACGGTGGAGGATGTGCTGGCGCGGCGCTTGCGGGCACTGTTTCTGAACTCGCGCGCGTCAGTTGCGATGGCTCCGCGTGTGGCGGAGTTGATGGCCGGTGAACTGGGCGCGGGAGAGGCTTGGCGCGAGGAACAAGTGGCGGCGTTCGTGGAGTTGGCCGCGACTTACATGATCGTTTGAACTAACGCTTGTGGACCGCTGGTTCCAGGCGGCAGATGAGCAGTTCGCGTTCGTAGATCATTTCGGGCGGCAGATGATCGTGAAGCTCGATGAAGAGTTCTTCGTGGCCCATCACTTCGGCGCGCCAGGCGGCGTGGTTCACGTCCTGAATTTTTTCGAACTGCTGTTTGGGAAAATCGAGACCGCGCCATTCCAGATCTTCATAGCGGGGCACCCAGCCGATGGGCGTTTCGTTGCCTAGCGCGCGGCCACGGGCGCGGTCCACAATCCAGGTCAACACGCGCATGTTTTCGCTATAGCCGGGCCAGATGAATTTGCCGTCTTCATCCTTGCGGAACCAGTTGACGTGGAAGATGCGCGGCGTGGCGGTGAGCAGGCGCTGCATGCGCAGCCAGTGGCGGAAATATTCGCCCATGTGATAGCCGCAGAAGGGCAGCATGGCCATTGGGTCGCGACGCACCGCGCCCACTTTACCGGCAGCCGCCGCTGTTGTTTCAGAACCCATGGTGGCACCGATGTAAACGCCGGAACTCCAATTGAAGGCCTGGTAAACCAGGGGCATGGTGGTGGCTCGGCGGCCGCCGAAGATGAAGGCGCTGATGGGAACGCCGCCGGGATCTTCCCACGCGGGATCGATAGTGGGGCATTGCGATGCGGGCGCGGTGAAGCGGGCGTTGGGGTGCGCGGCCTTGCGGCCGGTGGTGCGGCCGATCTCGGGAGTCCAGCGCTGGCCTTGCCAATCGAGGCATTCGGCGGGCGGCTCATCGGTGAGACCTTCCCACCACACGCCGCCTTCGGGAGTGAGCGCCACGTTGGTGAAGATGCTGTTGCGCGAGAGCGTGGCGATGGCGTTGGGGTTGGTTTTCGGCGACGTGCCAGGGGCAACGCCGAAGAAGCCCGATTCGGGATTGATGGCATGCAGCACGCCGTGTTCGTCCGGCTTGATCCAGGCGATATCATCGCCGACGGTCCAGACCTTCCAGCCTTCGAGGCCGGCGGGCGGAATCAGCATGGCGAAGTTGGTTTTGCCGCAGGCACTGGGGAACGCGGCGGCGACATAGCTCTTTTCGCCGGCTGGATTTTCGACGCCGAGGATGAGCATGTGTTCCGCCATCCAGCCCTCATCGCGCGCCATGTTGCTGGCGATACGCAGGGCGAAACACTTTTTGCCGAGCAGGGCGTTGCCGCCGTAGCCGGAGCCGTAAGACCAGATCTCGCGAGTTTCAGGAAAGTGCACGATGTACTTTTCCGTGTTGCAGGGCCAGGGGACATCGGCCTGGCCGGGGGCAAGAGGCGCGCCGACGGTATGCATGCAGGGGACGACGCGCTTCAGGTCTTTGTCTATTTCGCGGAACACGGGCAGGCCGATGCGCGCCATGATACGCATGTTGACCACGACGTATGGCGAATCTGTTAGCTGGACGCCGATCTGCGACATGGGCGAACCGATGGGCCCCATGCTGAATGGCAAAACGTACATGGTGCGGCCGCGCATGGAGCAGTTGAAGAGCGATTTCAACTTCTTGCGCATGACGAACGGATTTTCCCAATTGTTGGTGGGGCCCGCGGAATCTTTCGATAAGGAGCAGATGAAGGTGCGGTCTTCGACGCGTGCGACATCGTTCGCGTCGGAACGGGCGTAAAAGCAGCCCGGCCAAAGGTCTTGGTTGAGTTGGGTGAAGGTGCCGCTTTGCACCATATCGGCGCAGAGCGCGTCATATTCGGCTTGGGAGCCGTCCACCCAGTGAATGGCGGCCGGCCGTGTGAGGTGGGCCATCTTTTCCACCCAACGGATGAGGTTCTTATTCGTGCTCAGCGGAGCGCTGGAGATGCGCAGGGACATTGTTCCTATTGTATTGTCTAGTCAGAGTTATCGGCTTCCTCTTGTAAGACATGAGTCACTTTGGGCTGACGCATGGCAGCCATCAGTTCTTCTATTTGATCAGGGCACATGTACACGCCGCCCATCGCGTTGAGAGCCAGCATGATGCAGAAACATGTATTCCGAATGTAGCGAAACAAGATACACCTCCGGTGCGGATGGGAAACAGGGTTATCGGGATTGCGAAGCGAACCTGCTTAGGCGGAGGGAGGTGCTCTGGAACTATCGAGGCTAAGGAAAGAGTGCGGCTGGCATTGCACGCTTGAAGTGCGGCGAGGCAAGGCGCGGAACAGCGGGAGCAGGAAGGCGAACTGGAACAGGACCAGAACCGCGGGAAAGCCGTGGGATGCGGAATCGAAAACGAAGCAGGCAAGCAGCGCGAGGCACAGAGTGGCGATGAGTGCGCGTTTTGCGAAGGTGCGGGTCACGGTACTGAAGGCATGATGGCACAACCTGAGAGCATGGAGCGTGAATGAGCTTTTGACCTGGCTGATTGCGGCCTGCACGATCTTGGGAATTCTGACGCGTCCGAAGAACTGGCCCGAAGCGGTTTGGGCCAGCGCGGGAGCCGTGTTGTTTGTGCTGTGCGGGTTGCTGCCGGCGTCGCAAGCGTTCGTGGCCATCGGGAAGGGGACGGACGTCTACCTGTTTCTTGCGGGCATGATGTTGCTGGCGGAACTGGCGCGGCGTGAGGGTGTGTTCGATTGGATGGCCGGGCTTGCGGTGAGTGCCGCGAAGGGTTCGGGCACTCGCTTCTTTACGCTGATTTTTCTGGTGGGCACCGCGGTTACCGTTTTTCTTTCGAACGATGCGACGGCAGTGGTGTTGACTCCGGCTGTGTATGCGGCGGTGAAGAGGGCGCGTGTGAAAGCGCTGCCGTATCTTTTGGTATGCGCGTTTATTGCGAACGCCGCCAGCTTTGTGCTGCCGATTTCGAACCCCGCGAACCTGGTGGTCTATGGCAAGATGCTGCCGCCGCTGTGGCCGTGGATGCGCACGTTTTTTGTGCCATCGCTCTGTTCGATTGGCGCAACTTATATTGGCTTGCGATGGATCTCGCGAAAGGACTTGGCGGGCAGTATCGATTCAGGAGGCGAGCCCGTGGCGCTCTCGACCGCGGGCCGCAGAGCTGCGTGGGGGATTGCGGCTACGGGAGCGATTCTGATGTCTTCGTCGGCGATGGGATTGAGCCTTGGCTTGCCAACATTGCTGTCGGCGGCGGTCGCAGTGCTGCTGGCCACGAAGGCGAACCACGTAGCGTTACAGCAAATCGCGCGGAGTGTTTCGTGGAGTGTCCTGCCGCTGGTAGCGGGCTTGTTCGTGGTGGTGGAGGCGTTGAACCGGGCGGGAGCGGTAAGAGATGTGGCGGCGTTGATCCGGTATTGCGGGCAGATGCCGCGTGTGGCGGGTGCGCTGGCCGCGTCTTTCGGTATCGCCGCTGTGTCGAACCTGATGAACAATCTTCCCTCCGGCCTGCTGGCGGGCGAAGCTTTGCGCGCGGGGTCCGCACCGGCTCACATTCGTGACGCCATCCTGATCGGAGTGGATCTGGGGCCGAACCTTTCGGTGACGGGGTCGCTGGCGACTGTGCTGTGGCTGATTGCGATTCGCCGCGAAGGCGAGCAGGTGAGCGCGTGGCAATTCTTCCGCGTGGGCGCGTTGGTAATGCCCCTGGCGCTGCTACTGGCTGTCGCGGGTGCGCAGTTGTTCAGTTAATTAGAACGGAAGAATCTCTTCGCGGATGGGGTCGAAATCAATCCGTCGGCGTTCCATGTAGGCGATGTTACCCAGGTGCGAGGCTTGCGCGGAGCGGTGGCCGATCAGCACATCGCCATTCGGCAGGTTGCGTGATTTGACGCAATCGAGAAAGTTGTTCACGTGATCGAGCGTGAGGTCATGCGGCTCGGCTTGCACGACGATGGGTTTCTGGTTGCGGCCGGCGGGAAGGAATTCGTAGTGGCCGCGATCGATGAGCAACTTGCCTTTGGTGCCGCAGAATTCAATGGCGGCTCCGGTGATGCCGGGCGCGAGCGTGGCTTCGAATGTGGCGGTGTATTCCGCCGGATATTGCAGCAGCACGTTGATGGTATCGGGCGCGGTGCGTCCGTCTTTATAGTTATAGATGCCGCCGGCCGCCGATGCCGAAACCGGCGTGTCCTGCCCCATGAACATGTGCACGACATCGATCCAGTGGGTGAACAGATCGGTCACCTGGCCACCGCCGAAATCGAGGTAAGCGCGCCAGTTGAAATACTGCTGCGGATCGTAATCGCGCCACTTGAGCGGGCCCAGGTAATGCGCCCAATCGAGATTGCTGGGGCGTGTTTGAAGGCTGACGGGAGCCTTACGCAGGTGGTATGTGTTGCCGTGCCACCACGTGCGCGCGAGCGTGATTTTGCCCAGCGCTCCGGTATCCATGTATTCGCGCTTAGCCCGCAGATAATGGATGCCGGAGCGCTGCTGCATGCCCACCTGGCAGACGCGCCCGTTCACGCGAGCGGCTTTCACGATGGGCGGCCCTTGTTCCGGCTTGAGCGTGAGCGGCTTTTCGACATAGACATCTTTGCCCGCATTCAGCGCATCGATGGCGCAGGCGGAGTGCCAGTGATCGGGCGTCGCGATCAGCACCATATCGACATCTTTCATGTCCAGCAATTCGCGATGATCCTTGAATGTCTTCGCGCCCGGCGCTTTCGTCAGGAAGTTATCGATGTGGACCGCGTAGACATCGCAGAGGGCCTTGACGGAAACGGCGGGGTTGGCGATGAACTGGGTCATATCGAGCATGGCGCGTTCGCCGCAGCCGATGACGCCGAGATTCATTTTGTCGTTCGCACCCAGGATGCGTGAATAGGAAGCCGCGGTAACCGCGACGGTCGCGGTGCGGAACAGATCTCTTCTGGCCAGGGTCATAGTTGCGATGTCATCGTATTACATATTTGGCGATTGCAGCACGCGATATAATCCTGGACGCGTTCCACCGTCCTTCATCATGAAAGCTCTTACCTGTATCGCTCTTCTTTCCGCCGCGTCGGCGTTTTCGCAGACGGCTCCTCCGGATGGTCTGGTTTCGCCTGAAGTTCATGCGGACCGTACCGTTACCTTCCGCGTGCGCGCGCCCAAGGCCGAAGCTGTCACTCTTTCAGGCGATTGGCTTGAGGTGGGGAAGCCTGTCGCGATGGCTAAAGATGCGAACGGCATCTGGAGTTTGACTACGGAGCCTTTGGAAGCGAACGGCCACTTGTATTGGTTCAATCTGGACGGCCTACCCATTGCGGACCCTGTAAATCCGCTGATCAAGATGCGTCAGCGAACGTCGGCGAGTTTGGTGGAAGTGCCGGCTGCTTCACCCGCGGCTTGGGAATTGCGCGATGTGCCGCATGGGGCGGTGGTGACGGAGTGGCGGAAATCGGAGGTGCTGGGCAGGACGGAACGATTTGTAGTTTATCTGCCGCCGGGTTATCAGAACACGAGTAAGAGATACCCTGTGCTTTATCTGGTTCATGGCAACGGTGATGTGCCGGAATCCTGGAGCGCGGCCGGTCATGCGAATTGGATACTCGATAACCTGATTGCGGCGAAGACGGTAACTCCGATGATTGTGGTGATGCCCGCCGGTCACGCGACGCCGTTCGGCACGCAGCGCGTAGGTACATCGAGTAACAACGAACTGTTCGAACAGTATCTGACCAGGGAAGTGATTCCGGCGGTGGAGTCGACTTACCGGGTGATGAAGGATGCGCGCAATCGTGCGTTGGCCGGTTTATCGATGGGCGGCGGACATACGATTTATACGGGCTTCAGCCACCCGGAGATGTTCAGCGCGCTGGGTATATTCAGCCCTGGGCTGCCGCGCGATTTCGAGACGAAGTTTAAGCCTGTTCTGGCCGATGCGAAAGGCTTCAATGCCAAGGTGAAGACGGTTTGGGTGGCCTGCGGGGATAACGATGGTACGGTGCAATTTCCTCGCGTGCAGGCCTGGGCGGAATCGCTCGGCAAAGCGGGGATTCATGAGAGCTTTCACAGCTATCCGGGCGCTCATACCTGGCCGGTATGGCGCTCGACGCTGGCCGATTTTCTGCCGCTGATCTTTACCGGTCAGTAGGCTTACGGCTTCAGGCGCCAGTTCTCATCGAACAGGCCGGCTGTGGTCAGGTCCGGGACATCGGAGCCTTCTTTTGCTTTGACGATGGCATAATCGCCCCAGCGCGGCATGCCGTAATCTCCGTTGTATTCCCGATCGATGATCGTTAAGCCGGTGTTCAGCACGACATACTTACGCGCGTTGAAGGGGCTGGGGTAAATCAGGGCGGGGAAGCTGTCTTTCGCGGGGTAGCTTTGCCCTGCCATAGTCACTGCGTCCTTGGTCCAGCGCAGGGGCAACTTGCCGTTCGCGCGCGCAATCCACTTGTTACTGCCGGGGTCTCCAAATAAGACCAGATGATACTTTGCCACGTCATCGGCAGTTACATCTTCATCGTCTTTCACAAACGGATGTCCGCGGAAGTATTTGGCCCACAGCTTTTCGAAGCGGGCTAGTGAGCGCAGGGCCTGCTGATTGACTGAATCATTCCACGGTGTACCGGTAGGCCGCACCAGCAGGAAAGGGTCGATGAAGGCGTCCTCGATGGGGCCTTGCAGGGCGTGAGTCTTGTGCAGACCCGATGCCGGACGGTTACTCGTCACTTTCCAGGTTGCGGCTTTCTGGAGCGTGATCTGGGGCCCCGCTTTCACTTTGAGTAACTGGCCGTCGATGCGGATTTGCTTTGTCTTTTCCGTTTCCTGCAATACCAGACGACTTACATTGTTGGTCTTGATTTCTATCGAGTGGCTGGCCGTATTGCGCACTGCATCCACATCGGCGCGCTTGTAATGGGTATTTAAGCCATCCACTGTGACCCAGTAATCCCGATTGTATCGGGTGGTGTAAGTGACGAGCTTAATATGATCGGGAGAGACGCGGCCCTTGTCTCCCCATTCCTTCAAAAAGGCATCGAGTTGTTGGCGCACCAGGGGGCTGGTGCCGTGGCCGGTGTCTTTCGAAATCAGAAAGATATCGGGGGTGCCTTTCAGGCGGAGAAAGTTGGGGTCGCCCTCGGAGGGGAAGCCCTCTTTTTCGAGTTGCGCGCGCGTCCGTAGCGACGACTCCAGTTGGCCTCGGTTGGGCGTGCCTGGAGCAGGCGGCGGCAGGGAGGCGACTTGCGTGTCCCGGTCGCCATCGTGCCCGGCGATGGGCAGGTTGTAGGCATTGAGCGCCCACTGCTCCATGTTCTCCCAAATGTTTAAAGCAGCTAGTTGATAGGGCGTTAAGCCCGGCACGGCGGCGGCGCGGTTGGACCACGTGCCCGCGCCGATTTCGGCGGCCACAAACTCGTCAGGATGGTGAAGCGCGATGTGCCAGCCGCCTTCGCCACCCATGGAAAAGCCTCGCAGCAGGATTCGTTTGTCGTCAATCTTGAAGCGCTTCTTGACCGCCGCGATAGCTTCGAAAACATCTGCTTCGCCGGCCCAGTGCCATCCCGCGCTATTGATGCGGCCGAAAAGATCTAACTGGATCTGGCCTTGATCGGCAACTGGCGCGTTGCCCGGCGGCCGCGGTTTCATAAAGCTGAAGATAAATTCAGATTCCGTGGTGTTATTCTGCCGCCCATGCAGCCAGACGTAAAGCCGAGTTGGCTTCGAGGGATCGTAACTCGCGGGCAGGGAGATATGGTACGGTTGCACCGAACCATCCATGGCGGAGTAATAGGCATGTATCTGGCTGGGTTCGGCCTGATTCGGTGCTTGCCCGTTCAGTAACTGCGAGCCGCGTTCGAGGCCCTGATCCAACACCACAGCGGCATGATCGATCGCGGCCTGTGTGGTCATCAGTTCGGGGAACTCCAGCAGGAAGCGGCCGGCTTTGGCGTAGACGGCGACGTCGCCGATCAGGTCGGCTTCGGCGTGCTTGTTTTGCAGACCCTTTACCAGGAATTCAATGCGCTCACTTTTGGTTTGAATGAGGGCCAGAGCTTCGGGCTTGGGCTGGATGGGGCGAGGCGGCGCGGGAGCCTGCGCGGACAGGAATTGCGAAGTGAATAAAACGAAAGTTAGTGCACAAGGGAGGCGGTTCATGCAAGAACTCAAGAGCATATCAAAACGATGGGATTATAATGGCCATTCCCGCCTTCCACATACATGCGAACTCTTCTGTTAACTGCTTCATGTCTGCTCGCCGTCAGCTTGTCCGGCCAGGATGCCGACCCGGGCCGCAAAGTTTTTGAGACTCACTGCGCGCGCTGCCATGGCGCGGATGGAAATGGGGGCGAAATGGGACCTTCCATTTTGCGTCGGCTGGCAAGGCGCGACGATCAGCAGCTTACCGCGCTGGTACACAAGGGCATCCCGGGGCGCATGCCGCCTACGCAGATCGATGCGTCGGAAACCACAAATCTGCTGAAGAGCCTGCGCGTGATGCAGCGGCAATTCGTGCAGCCCGTGACACGCACGAGCGCCACGTTGACCGATGGGCGCGTGCTGGAGGGCGAGGTGCTGGGCGAAGGATTCAACGATGTGCAGCTTCGGACGGGCGATAAACGGGTGCATTTGCTGCGCCGTGCTGGTGCGCGCTTTCGCGAAGTGACATCGGAGACGAACTGGCCCACTTATAACGGTGAGACCGGCGGGAATCGCTACACCACTCTTTCGCAGATCACTCCGGCGAACGTGTCGAAGCTGGCGTCGCAATGGGTCTTCTCGCTGCCGAATGCGGGGCTTTTGCAGGTGACGCCCGTGGTGGTGGACGGCATCATGTACGTCACAGCGCCCGGCAATGAGTGCTACGCGCTGGACGCGGGTTCGGGCCGCGCGATTTGGCACTACCAGCGCGGCAAGACGCCCGGCATGACCTACGACGGAACCATGAATCGCGGCGTGGGCGTGGCGGGCGACCGTGTGTTTATGGAGACCGATAGCGCGCACCTGATCGCGCTCAATCGCTTCACGGGCGAACTGATGTGGGATTCGGAGCTTGCGGATTGGCACCAGAATTATTTCGCGACGTCAGCGCCGCTGCCGGCGGGCGACTTGGTGATTGCGGGTGTGGGCGGGGGCGAACATGGTGCCAATGGTTTTGTGGCCGCGTTCGATCAAAACACGGGAAAAGAAGTGTGGCGGTTCTGGAGTGTGCCGAAGCGCGGCGAGCCGGGTTCGGAAACGTGGCAAGGCAAGGAGCTGGATCACGGCGGTGCTCCCACGTGGTTCACGGGCAGCTATGACCCTGAGCTCGATATGGTCTATTGGCCCACAGGCAACCCCGCGGAAGAATACAACGGCGATCAGCGGCCCGGCGACAATCTGTATTCGGATTGTGTTCTGGCGCTGGACCGCAAGACGGGCAAGCTGAAGTGGCATTACCAGTTCACGCCGCATGATTTGTGGGATTGGGATGCCACGGAAACATCCGTGATGATCAATGCGGAATGGCAGGGCGCGCAGCGGAAGCTGATGTTGCATGCTGACCGGAATGGCTTCTTTTATGTGTTCGACCGGTCGAACGGGAAGCTGCTTCTGGCGAAGCAGTTTCTGCGGAATGTGACCTGGGCCAGCGGGATCGGCGCGGATGGCAGGCCGGTGAAGCTGCCGAACCAGGAGCCCACGGCGGCTGGCACCAAGGTGTGCCCTTCGCAGGATGGTGCCACGAACTGGTTCTCTCCTTCGTATAGTCCGCTGACGGGCTTGTATTATTTCCAGACTTTTGAAAAGTGCAGCATTTATCAGAAGAGCGAGAACGGCACGTGGCGGGAAGGCAAATCGTATCTGGGCGGGGCGCAGCGCACAGCTCCGGACCCGAAGCCGGAACGTGTGTTGAAGGCGCTAGATATCCGGACGGGCAAGGTGAAGTGGGAACTGCCGCAAGCCGGTCCCGCGCAAAGCTGGGGCGGGACGCTGGCAACGGCAACGGGCCTGGTGATCTTCGGCGCGGAGGGCGGAGAACTGGTGGCCGTGAGCGCCACCGACGGCAAGCCGCTATGGAGCTTTGCGACAAACCAAACGTGGAAGGCTTCGCCGATGACTTACTCGTTCGCTGGCAGGCAGTACATTGCCGTCGCGTCCGGCGGAAACATTCTGGCCTTCGCTGTTCCGGAGTGAGACCTCGGCTCGACTCCTATAATGGGAGGCGTGATCGATCGAGCCGGGCTACTTCGTTGCGCCATACTGCGCTCCACACTGTTTTGCTTCGCGCTGCCGCTTTCCGCGCAGCTTGTTACCAACACCAAGGCGATTCCGCGCACCGGTAAACCTCCCGTAGTGTTTCTGAATGGCCATGAGACCGATTGCGGCAGCGTGACGTTTCAAAAGTCGTTCGGTATTTCCGATCAGGTGTTGCAGGCGAACTCGCGCGCCAGCTTGTTCTTCAACAACTGCAATATCGCGGGCAGCCCTTCCATTGAAAAGCTGGGCGACGCCTTCAGCGCGTACTTGGCCGGGTTGACCTATGACGATGGCCAGGCCGTTGCGAGCGTGGACGTGGTGGGCTACAGCATGGGCGGATTGATTGTGCGTAGCTATCTTTCGGGCAAGCAGGAAGCTTTGGCCACGTTCGCGCCGCCAGCCACCTTTCGCATCGGCAAAGTGCTCTTCATCGCGACTCCCAATTTCGGGACGCCGGTGGCAGGCCTGGGGTTCGGAACCGATGTGCAAAGCGATGAGCTTTCCAGCGGCAGCCATTTCCTGATGGATCTGAACACGTGGAACCAGGGCCGCGATGATTTGCGCGGCGTCGAGGCGATTGCGACGGCGGGTACGGGAGGCACGGGAATAGCGGTTACGCCCAATTTCGACGATGGCCTGATCGCGCTTACCAGCGCGTCGCTGCAGTTTTACAAGCCGGGCCGCACGCGCATCCTGCCGCTCTGCCATGTAGCGAGCCCGGGCCTGCTCACGCTGACCGGCTTTTGCCCTCCGAATGCGAAAGGCATTTCGAAGGTGACGGCCGCGTCCGATGACAACGCGCGCATCATGGTTTCGTTTCTGAATGGCACGCCGGAATGGCAGACCATCGGCCAAGCGCCAGAGCAGAATTCATTTTTGCAAAACGGCAGCGGGCTGATGGTGCGCGTGCGGACGCCGGGCGATGCGAGGCTGGACCCATCGAGCGTCAAGAGCACCCCGGCCATTGGGCAGGCGAAGGATCTGAACTCCTCGAACAATGAGATTGCTTACACTGACCTGACAGGAGCGGGGAAGAATGTTCTGACGGTGAACGCCGGCAGCCAATCGTTCACGCAGACCGTCACGCTGCCGACCGGTGGAGCGCGGGCGGTGATTCTGAAGACGGGGCCGCGTGTGGAGGCGGTGGTTCCGGCTGCGGGAGCGGTGTTCCCGCTGGTGATTGCGCCGCGTATGATTGTGTCGATTTACGGCACGGGGATGGCGCAGGGTACGGTGACTGTAAACAAGGTGCCTGTCACCACTTCTTACGTTTCCGATACGCAGATCAATGCGGTGATTCCGGCGGAGATACCCACGGGTCTGAACCGCCTGACGGTTCAGAATGGCGGCGGTTCGCAGACGGTGAACGTGTTTGTGGAGCCGGTGTTTCCGGCGGTGTTCTCGCTCGATCAATCGGGCAGTGGCGCGGCGGCGGCGCTGAATGCGGTGAATGGCGTGGTGGCATCGCAGACGGCCCCGCTCCATGCGGGGGAATACCTGGAGCTGTTCCTGACGGGCCTGGGGACTACGGTGCGGCAGAATGGGTTCGATTTTGCGATTGCGCAGCCGACAGTCACCATGGGCGGGTTGGCGTGCGCGGTGGCATACGCCGGTGCCGCGCCGGGCTTTCCCGGGCTGGATCAGATTAACTGCGTGGTGCCCGCAGGGCTTGGGAAACAGGCGGCCGCTGTTGTGGTGACGAGTGGGAATCGCGTGAGCACAGGGACTACGGTTGCGGTGGATTTTTAAATTTGATATGCAAAAGACCATATTTATGGAGTTCGATATAGTTTAACAGCTAATTTAATTAATATGCTAAAGTATATAGATTAGGAAATATATATGCTATCGCATCTAAAAGTTGCCCGGTTACGTGCTTTGCCAAGTGCTCTTCGTCTGGAATTGGTGGAAGCACGACGCGGTAGATCCTGGAGTCAGGCGGAGCTGGGTGAGCGATTAGGCCTGCCACAAACGCATATCTCCGGCATTGAAACCGGTAAGACTGTGCCCAGATTCGACACCCTGCTCGACTTGGTTCGGGTTCTCGACCGCGACTTGCTATTGGTTCCCCGGGCGCTAGTGCCCGCGGTGCAGGCGCTGATTCGGAATCATATGGCTCCCGGTGACGGCGAGGGGGAGCGCGCGTTGTATGCGGACAACGAGGCCGAAGAGGCCGATGCCACTCGATCCCAGGCTTAACACGCTCGCGGTTCTTTTGCACGACCGGCAGATTGGCATCATCAATCGTCTTGTGGGGGATCAGCATCTTTTCGCCTTCGAACAAGATTACGCAGATGACTCCGGCAGGCTGACACTGAGCCTGTCTTTCAAGGGCCAATCAGGCGGGCTGGTCACCAGGGCGCGTCCGTTTGCCCGGCGAGCCCCCCCATTTTTTTCGAATCTGTTGCCGGAAGGGCCGCTGCGAACCTATCTGGCCGAGCAGGCGGGAGTGAAGCCGGCGCGGGAGTTTTTTCTGCTCGCCATGCTTGGTGCGGATCTTTCCGGAGCCGTAACTATCGTGCCTCTGACGCATGACGGGCACGCGGTCGATCCGCAAGAGCTCGAGGGGGCCGCCCATACCATTGGACGCGATGATGGAGTGCTCCGTTTTTCGCTCGCTGGAGTGCAGTTGAAGTTTTCGGCGGTGATGGAATCGTCAGGCGGGTTGACCATTCCGGCACATGGCGTTGGCGGCTCATGGATCGTCAAACTACCCTCCACGCAGTTTCAAGCCGTACCTGAAAACGAATACGCGATGCTGGAACTGGCGCGCGCGATCGGCATCGCGGTGCCTGAGGTAAGGCTGGTTGCCGTCCGCGATATTGAAGGACTGCCGGAAGCGGCCGCAGGGATGGCGGGCAACGCACTGGTGATCCGGCGCTTTGACCGCACCGACGAGGGCGGGCGCGTCCACATGGAGGATTTCGCCCAGGTATTCGGTCTCTTTCCGGAGGACAAGTATGGGCGCAAGAGTTATGCCAACATCGCCTCGGTGCTGTGGGCGGAGACTGGGGAGAGTGGCACTTACGAATTCCTGCGCCGCCTGGTGTTCTCAATTCTGATCGGGAACGGCGACATGCACCTGAAGAATTGGTCGCTGCTGTATGCTGACGGCCGCACGCCCGCTCTCTCACCGGCTTACGATTTCGTGGCGACGTTTCCGTATATTCCCGGCGACAAGCTGGCGTTGAATTTCGGAGGGAGCACGAGCCTCAACGAGATTACGGTGGACCAAATCCGCCGGTTTGCCGACACGGCGGGTTTACCGACCAGTCCCCTGTGGGAGATTGTTCGTGAAACGGCGATGCGAACCAAGGCGGCGTGGGAAACGCTTGAACAAAAAGCGATTTTGCCCGCGGAGTTGCGGCAGGCGATCGGGAAGCAGATTTATAGGGTGAGGGCGGAATAAAGGCAGTTTTTTATAGCCCAGGGCCTATTGAAAAGGAAGATGGGCATAGGTTAAGATCTATGGGTAGCGTTTTTATCGATAGGTTATAGTCTATGAGAACTCCTCGTCTGAGAGCCCACGCCCGCGCCCGCCTTGACGAACGGTTCCAGGCCCTGGGGCCTACCAAAATCTATGCCCAGCCAGTTCGCGGCTGGATAAAGGCCATCCGGGAGGCACTTGGCATGTCCACCGCTCAGCTTGCCGGGCGCCTCAAGGTAAAGCAGCCTTCCATCGTCGCGATCGAGCAATCGGAAGCTAAAGGCACCATCGAATTCGCGACTCTGCGGCGCGTCGCCGAAGCCCTCGATTGCACGCTCGTTTACGCGCTGGTGCCGAACAGGCCACTCGAGGAGACCGTTCGCGAACGGGCGCGTCTGTTCGCGCGCAGCCGCCGGTCACCGGTAGAGCACTCCATGGCGCTTGAGGATCAGAAGGCGGAGCGGAACGACACCGAAGCCCTGATCGATGAGATTGTACGCGAAACGAATCCCCGCAAATTTTGGGAATAGACGGTGAGCGGCATCTTCGATCAGCCTGATGACGCGGCGACGCCTCTGACGCCCGACGAGATGCGCGATCTGATTCCCACTCACATCGCCGACCGCGACGATCTGAACGACGCCGAGCAGGAGAATATCACGCGCGGGCAGGATTGGGCGCTGGCGCGCCGCCGCCGCAACACGCTTAGCGGAAAGTTCATCAAGGATTTGCACAAGCACATGCTCTCGGACGTGTGGCGCTGGTCCGGCGAATTTAGGCGGAGCGAGCGAAACCTGGGAATCCCTTTTTAGGAAATTCCTGCCCAGATTCTTCATCTGCTGGATGATGTCAAAGCGTGGATAGAATACGGGTCTTACCCGCCGGACGAGACTGCCGTCCGTTTCCATCACAAGGTTGTCCAGATCACCCATTTCCGAATGGCAACGGGCGCCACGCGCGCCTGATAGCCGATCTTCTCATCATGGAACTCGGCGGCAATCGATTTTCATGGGGCAGCACAAACCTGCGCGATCGGGGAATGATGAGACGCAGCTACATAGAAGCACTTCAGGCCGCTGACAATCACGACTTCCGCCGGCTGGTTGCGTTCGCGCGCGATTAGAGGTTGCGGCCCCAGGCGTGCGGAACAATCGCCAACTCGCAACCGCTCTTGGCGCGCGACAAATGGGAGTCGTTCCCAAGCTCAAGGAGGAAGCGCTCCAAGTGAGTAACCAGCGCTTCTTCCACGTCAGCTTCTGAATATTCATCGAGTAGGCCGAGGAACTTGAGGATCAGGGGATCACGGATTGCTCCCGATAAGTCGTCTTCTAATCCGCAATCGAGTCCAACCGCGCCGTACCCGCCGTTGCCTTTCTGCATCACACCGGAACTTCAACTTCAATTTCACCAGGCGTCGAAGTCGCCGATCGGTCAATCCGCGGACAATTTCAATAGACCTGAATAGCTTCCGCGTAAGCGCTATAATCCATTGGAATCGCCACCAAACATCCCTTTCCAATAATCCGCACGCCTCACAACCCACGCAGCGTAGATAATGGTTCTTTGCGTCCCTTTGCCGAAAAGAACGTTCTGGTTACAGGGGCCGGGCGTGGAATTGGAAAACGGTTCGCGCTGGGTTTCGCCAACGCGGGCGCATGCGTCGGGCTTCTGGCGCGTTCAAAGGCTGAATTGAACGCGGCTCAGCTTGAAATCGAGCATGCCGGCGGCCGCGCCGTCGCCCTTCCCGCCGATGTCCGCGATTTTTCGCAAGTCTCACAAGCGGTGGATGCCATGGTTCGCATTTCGGGCCCAGTCTCCATCTTGATCGCGGCCGCCGCCATCCAGGGTCCCATCGGGCCGTTCGCGCTCAGCGACCCCATCCAATGGCGGGACACTCTCGAATCGAACATCCTCGGCGTGATGAATTCCATACGCGCCGTGTTGCCGGGCATGGTTGAGCGACGGTCAGGAAAGATCGTGGTGATCACCGGCGGCGGCGCGGCTACGGCCCGCCCCAACTTCGCTCCCTATGCTGCTTCGAAAGCGGCCGTGGTGCGGCTGGTGGAATCCATCGCTGGCGAAGTGGATGGCGCGAACATCCAGATCAATAGCTTCGCCCCTGGCGGATCGTACACCAGCATGACCGATGAAATTCTGCACGCTGGTAGCCTGGCTGGCGATCAGGAGGCGGCGGACGCGCAGCAGGTTCGCCTCAGCGGCGGCGTGCCAGCGGAGCGCCAGATTGCCGCGGTTCTTTTCCTCGCCTCAGACCGTTCCAATCACATCAACGGCAAAATGCTCCAGGTGAATGACGATCTGAAGCGGCTCGAACAAGGCAGCCTGCGTCCCGATACCTATACTTTGCGGCGCTTGAAGAATTAGGCCGCTTGCCCACACGCCGCTCGCGGTGAAATAATCTGGCCTGAGATCTCCACTGTGAAATTCAACCGCATTTGTGCCTTTGTATCGATTGCGCTCCTCATGGCTTCCGGGCTTTCCGCCCAGGCGCCCAAGCGCAAGAAGCTGTTGGTCATCGGAGAGGTGAAGGGGTACGAGCACGATTCCGTCTCCCACGCCATGGCTATGTTCGAAAAGATCGGCTACGAATCCGGACTTTTCGACGCTTACCTGCGAACCGATACCGAGCTCATCACCAAAAAGAAGCTTCCCAGAAATGCGAAAAATCTGGATTACTTCGATGCCGTTGTTTTCTACACAACCGGTGAACTGCCCCTTGATGACGAACAAAGGAGCGCTCTACTTTCTTTCGTCAAGGAAGACGGCAAAGGCTTCCTGGGCATGCACAGCGCCACCGACACCTTTTATAACTGGCCGGAATACGGTCAGATGATCGGCGGCTATTTCGACAATCATCCCTGGCACAAGGAAGTGAAAATCCGCATCGAAGACCATAACTTTCCGGCGATGAAAAATTTCCCCGATAGCATCTCGCTGAACGATGAGATTTATCAGTTCCGCAACTATTCACGCAAAGATGTGCGCGTGCTGATGAGCGTTGAAACAAGCTCAGTGGATATGACCGATAAGCGCATCAAGCGCACGGATAACGATTTCGCCGTGGCCTGGGCGAAAACATATGGCAAGGGCCGCGTATTCTACAATTCGCTCGGCCATGAGAACGCGGTGCTCGATAGGAAGGACATTCAGGGCATGTGGCTCGAAGCTATTAAATGGGCCATGGGCATGACTCCAGGCGACGCGACGCCCACCGGCGAAAAGGCCGGAAATTAGTATGCGGTACTGGTTCTTCTTTTTGCTCTGCGCCTCGCCGGCGTCCGCATGGTGGTGCGAAGGTCACCAGACGATAGCCCTGATCGCAAGGAATCACCTGACTCCCTCCGCGCTTGCCGGAGCCACCGCCTTGTTGCAATCTCAACCCGTAGACCCCGATCTTCGCCGCTTCTGCGCCAACACTTCCGGCGATTCGCTCGCCGACGCCTCCACCTGGGCCGACGATGTGAAGAAGTCCGAACAGACCGGCACCTGGCATTACATGGACATTCCCTTGGGCTGGAAGCACGGCGAGATCGAGCAGTGGTGCAAACCTGTGGGCCCTCTGGATAACGGGAAAGAGCGCACCGGCTGCATCCTTAGCGCGCTTCGCTACAACCTTAACATTCTGCATAACGATCAGGAGAG
>JBBROT010000013.1:0-19884 GCA_038229155.1 Bryobacterales bacterium
AACGGCAGCGGCGCCAGTAAGATCGGTTTATACATCAACGGCTTCTGGGTAATCGATTACAACGTCAATGGCAGTTACGACGGTACTGGTCCGGGTGGCGATCGTTTCATCCCCTTTGGCGGAGGCACCGGCAGCCAACCCATCATCGGCCGCTGGTAGACCTGACAGCCAGCGCTCGCCGTCTGGCACCTTATAATACAGAAGTGGACCTACGACCCGTCGCGTTTACAGCCACAGGAAACCGTCGTTTCCTCAACTTTAGGGCAGACGACCACGCTAATCGGCTCGGAGTTCGCGGGTCGAAAGCGGCACATCGCTCAAGCTTAACTTCTTACTTGTCCATAGGAACCGGCACCCGAGCACCGGACGATTCGCACATTAACACCGGCCCAGCCGAATTGAGCAGCCACCAAGTCCTGCGTAACGGAATCGGGAAGAATCGCCGCAAGTCCGCAGCCCACCGGCTCAACATCCAGCGCTCCCCACTCACCAGCAGGTAAAATGCGTCGGCGGGCGGGGAGCGGAGGTCGATGCGGTAGGGCAAACCGGGAGCGTATCGCAGTTCGCCATCGATGCGCTACCAGACCGGGCATATCGACCGCTTGAGTGATTTTCCCGCTCATAACGTGCCGCTTGGATCGACAATAAGGACATGAACAATCCTGACTATTTGATCAAAGGTTCCAAGATCGCGTTGCGTCTTTGGGACGAAACGGACGTATTTGATAAGCCGCCGGTCGCCCGCGAGTATGAAGTCCTCGGCTACGTTTTGGAAGGGACTGCGGTGCTCGATTTGGACGGCAAGCAACAACAGTTAAATCAGTTCGATTCTTATTTAGTGCCTGCGGGAGTAAAGCACAAATACCAGATCAATGGGCGCTTCCGATCCATTGAAGCTACTTCTGTTTGAGGCGGCAAAGAAGTTGCGCGCGTTGATGCTGTAGTTGCGTTGGAACTCGAAAAAGTTTCCGTGGAACTGACCTGCCACACGATTCGCTTCTGGTTGGGCTGGAACCAAACAACTTTCCACCCGTCGCGAAAAGAACCAAGTTCCAGTTCTTTGCTCACGCAGAGGAACTTAGTTTCATTGCAAGCGCACATGACGAAGCGGTTTCATCGGCATTGTATTCTCCTGGCCCGGCATCGGGGTGATAATACGCAATATCGGTAGCTATTTCGAGGCAGAGGCCGAAACAGCCGTGGCGCGGTAAATTACTTCATAATGGTTCAAAGCGCACTGTTGCTCAATTGTGAGCGGCTCCACGTTGCCTTGGACAGAGCACAGACGGGATGCTTCCAACAGAAGTTCGAGAGTACCTGGATTACGATTTCGAGGATTGAAAGCCGAGCGTGCCATGGAGTTAAGAAATTGCGGGAGGCAAATGCCTCTCACTTTGGCGCGGATACTCACGCTTGTGACTGCGGCCTTCTGCTCGTCCGCTCTCTTCGGACAATCTTCGGGATCTGACACGCTGACCGTTAACGTGCCGGCGACCTCAAGCCCCTATCTGGCGGGCATGCCGAGCGGGACGAAAGCGCGGGTAGGGGACAGCGCTCCCCAGCAATCGCCGGTACTGGTGCCGCGCACGCTGTCTTACGCGGTTGCGGTTACATTTTCAGCCGTAGGCGCCATCGAGCATATGCCTGCCTGCCCTCCGGGTTGCTACGGCCCAAATGGCGCCGAGATGACCCGGCATCAAAATGGGGCAGAACATGGCATTTCCGATGTAAGCGCGCCAATGGACGCGTTGGTGGGTGTGTTCCTCAGCGATGAACAGCCGGACCGGAGCGCGGCACCGCGAACCCTGGATCTGCGCGAGAGTTCCCCTAATATTTGGCTGCAATTGAAGCAGGTATTCTTTATTGGAGATGGAAGATCGAAAAGCGGCGCCCCGCGCCGGTATCTGGTGCCCGCAAGAGCCACCAGGCTGTACCTTGGCGTTATGGACGAGTATGAGTGGAATAATAATTCCGGCTCGTTCACGGTTGCTGTCGCGATTGAGCGCTATCAGGTTGAGACTAATATGTTCGCGGTCGATTCCAGCATCGAGTTCGCCAAATGGGCTTGTCTTCCCGATCATGCGCGTTGCACCCCCGATCGGCCGGTAGCGGAAGAAAGAAATCCGGGGGAGTTTCACGTGATCCTGCCCGCCTCCTCAGAGTGGAGCATCAGTGTGCCGGACCCCGCAGGGAAAGCCGCGATTCATGCCGCGGAAGGAACAGTGTGTCTACGCCCCGCTGCGTGCGCGGGCCCACAAGGTCTCGGGAGCGCAGCGGGTCCGGGCTTTCTGGCGCAAGCTAAGCCCGCTGGCGCGCTCATTACCAAGGTGATCGATGGGCGCATTTACTTTTCCGTAAATCACCGAGTGGGAGCGCCGTTTCGCGATCATGAAGGCTACTTTGAGTTCTACGTGAGCACCCGGCACTGACGGGATAACTAAGAGCAGGGGCAGGAAATATGGCGGAGAGAATCATCAACTCGAAACGCAGCCAATCCACTACCTGGAAGAAAATTCATCGCCGCGCATATGGCCGTGCTGGCCGGAACAGACTTCCCGCCCGATAAGACACAATATCGGTAGCTATTTCGTGCAGGTAACTCTCAGAGTCTGAGATCCATCGCAGTGAACGCAATAGAGCACTGAAGCTGTTTGGTCGCAGTTGCCAGAGCTTCGTCCCACTGTTTCCAAACAATCTGGTGCGCCTCGGTCAGAGGCGCTTGGCCATTACGGTTCAGCCAAACATTCACAGCTTGCAGCGCTTCCAGTTCCGCATCCAAAAGAAACGTGAGCGCAAGCTCTTGTCTTACCAGCAAAGCCGCCCAGAAATTCTTCGTGCGACTGGGTCGGCGACCAAAGTTGCGACCTGTTGCGGATACAAAAAACCGATTCGCGTCAGACCGCCGAGAACCTCACGGGTGAAATCGAAGCGTGCCAAACGTAGGCGACCTGAAGATTGGGTACCAGTGCAAAGGCATCCGACCAATCGGCTCGTGTATCGCTTGAGATCGTCGTGTTGTTGTGCCCCCCGGTCCGATGTTTCAAGTAACTGGGCTCCGCAACGCCGCATCCGTTCAAGCCAGCACGGTCGCGCCATTCGGAATCCAACTCAATCCCCTAGGGCGGCTCTGGAATCAGTTCCGGTTCTGGCTCGGGGTCGAGCAGCGCAAGAAGATCATCGATCTCTTTCGAATCGAAGCCGGTGTGTTCGATGTCGTAGCTCGCGTCGACAATGTCCTTCAATTCCTGGGCGAGAAGCTCGTCGTCCCAATCGGCCCAATTTACGGATCGGTTGACCATGAGACGGAATGCTTTAACCTGCGCTGGCGACCACTCGCCGCAAAGGATTACTGGAATTTCTGAGATGCCAAGCTTATGCGCGGCCTTCAGACGCAAGTGGCCGTCCACGACTTCGCCGTTGCCGCGCACCAAACAAGGAATCTTGAAGCCGAACTCTTCGATGGACGCGCACATGCGATCCACGGCGGAATCGTTCTTGCGCGGGTTTTTCTCGTACGGAATGAGCTGTTCTATTTGCCAGACTTCAACGGCTGAGGCAGAGTTGGATTCGCGGTGGGTGTCGAGCGCGGAGATCTACTTTAGAGTTCTTGCGCTTCGCTTGTTAATAACAGTTCCGCTGTTCAGTCGTCAACAGACAGCGTTGTTCTAATTGCGCGAACAGCTTGTATCTCGGCTGAGGTGTTCAATGGCCTGCTCCGCGCTGGAGGCCGACAAGGTGCGATATCCTCAGTTTTCGACCGCCGCCCGCGTTGAGCAGAGCGGTGGTTCGAGCGGCCTGGAACCGTGTCCGGCTTCTCTGCCGCCCCCAAGTGAAACAGTGGAAGTGGAAGACTACGCTTTTACTGAACGGCGGCGGCGAGCAGCGAACAACAAGCTGCCGATACCGACGGACAGCATGCCGTAAAAGCCGGGCTCCGGGGCCAGGATCGGATCCAGGTTGTTCAGGAAGAACGGCTGCTGGTAGGCATTTCCGCAAACCGAAGGAGCATTCGCGGTGCAACCGGTCGGGGGATTCAGGAACTTGAACGTCGAGGTGCCCTGTTGGAAGTTCAGCGCGTTGGTCTTGAGCAGCAGAACGGAGCTGTTTTGGCCGGGCCGCACGGTTCCCGTTAAATTAACCGTTACCGTGGAACCGGAAGCGCTTCGCGATACGCTCTTAATGGTACGCGGTGTCGAAGCGCTGAATTGAGAAAACGATTGACCCGAGACCTGCTGCACATCGGTGATGGCAAATCCGGTGAAATCTGTAATGTCAAAAGTAAGGTTCAGGGTGTTCTGATTGTTTGCACCACCGCTGAAGCTGTTTTGGATCTGGTAATAGAAATCCAACTGGTGCGAAACTGGGTCAACATACACGGCGCTCAGGTAATTGCCGGCTGCTTTGTTACGTGCCCCTGCACCAGTCTTCCAGTTGTAGCCATCGTTCAGGGTACCCGTAGTATTAGTGACGGGATCAACCGCGATCGGCGAACCGCCAGGGGCTGTGGTGAAGGTGGGATTCAAAACCGTCCACCCGGAATCAAGGGCAGTGCATAAATCTGACCGGTGGCGCAAACCGCGAAGCCAACGGCTACCAAAATTTTGTTAATCGATACAGTCTTCATGTGTTCCCTCCGCAGGAAAATCACAATCTGCCAGGAGTATAGCCCCTATTCGCGGAAGATACCAGAGAATTTATAACAATTTGTAACATTTTCATGAGGCGACGACGGAAGCGGGCTGCGGCAACGACTGGATTTCCATTTCCTAGACAATCGAACGGCGATGTTCGGGCTCAACAATGGCTGAGGGTGTTGCTCTTCAAGGAACCGCTGCCCCTTCGACTGACATGTCGGGTTTCTAAGGACGGAATGTCGGGTAATTTAACCTACCCGACATGTAGCTGCACAGTTAAATCAATAACTTAGGTTACAAATGTCGGGAATGTCGGGTTTTTAGGAGAGGGGAGAGCGCTACAGAATTAGAGAGAGCGGTTCGGCATTTTAAAGGAGGTGGTTGGTTTGGACGCCAGTTGGACTCCAAAAGGAATATTGGGAGTCCAACTGGCTGTAAGTCTATGAGGAATTGTGGTCGGGCTGGGGAGATTTGAACTCCCGACCTCTTGCACCCCAAGCAAGCGCGCTAGCCAGGCTGCGCTACAGCCCGAATCTCTTTTAGTCTACACGCTTTTTTAGCTCTTCCCGCAATTCAGTTACGGAAGTTTGCAACCGGTCGAGCTTGGCGAGCAGTTCGGCCTGGTCGCGATCGCCCGAATCGGGCTTCCTGCCCTTGATGAAAAAGCCGCCGCCGGCTTCGAGCGTGCAGTTCTCCACTTCGTCGAAATCGTCGAAGCCCTGGCGGTGGATGGCGGTGAGAAGTTCGGGCTCGGTGAGAAGTTCTTTGGCCAGGTTTTCGCGGTCCAGTTCGCCGGCCGTGATCAGGCGGGTGGGCGAACCGCTGAGCGCTTCCTGCAGCTTTTTGTGGCGGAAGAGGAAGCGAACCGTAATGTAGTTGATCCCGAATAGGGACAGCGCGCCCAGGATGCCGCCGGTGATGGAATTGTCGTCGCCGATGATGGCGTTCTGGACGGTGTTCGAGACGGAGAGAAGTACCACCAAGTCGAACGGATTGAGCTGCGCCAGTTCGCGTTTGCCGAAGATGCGCAGCAGCACGATGATGGCGAGATAGACCAGGACGGGCCTTGCGATCTTCTCGATCACGGGCGTTTTCAGGTGGAACATGCTTTCGAGAAGAGGCGCGGTATGCCAAATGTCCATGTGTGAGATTATCGATCAACTTTTTGTTGCAAAGTAGTTTGTATCTCGCTATCTTGTGGTCATGGGTTCTGTCAGGCCGATACGGGAAAGCGCGGCACCGCCATCGGACGCGCTGGATAATCTGCGCTTTATACGGCGCACCATGGAGAACTCGGTCGCCTTCACGGCGGTACCGGGATGGGGCGGCGTGGCGATGGGGATCACGGCTCTGGGCGCGGCGCTTTGGGCGGGCACGCAGCGCGACGTTCATGTGTGGCTGGCGGGCTGGATGGCGGAGGCGGCGCTGGCTCTCGCGATCGGTGTTGGCGCTGCTTACCGGAAGGCGGCCCGCATCCGTGAACCGGCGTTTGCGCGACCCGCGCGGAAGTTTGTGCTGGCGCTGCTGCCTTCGGTGCTGGTGGGCGCATTGTTGACCTGCGTTCTGGCGCGGGCGGGGCTGTATCGCGACCTTCCCGCTGCTTGGCTGCTGATATACGGCATGGGAGTTTTATCGGGCGGAGTTTTCTCCGTGCGTGTGGTGCCGGTGATGGGGCTTTGTTTTCTCGGGATCGGGACGGGCGCGGTATTTGCTCCCGCTGCGTGGGGCAACGCGCTGCTGGCGCTCGGGTTCGGCGTGGTGCAGATCTGCTTTGGGGTGGTGATTGCGCGGAGGTTCGGTGGCTAAGAGCAACGCGGTTCGGAAGGATGAATTGGTCGCGCCGAAGCTGGACCGGCTGATTCATGAGCGGCTTCGTTTGGGCGTGCTCAGCGCCCTGGCGGTGAATGAGAGTTTGACTTTCATCGAGCTGAAGAAGCTGATGGAGACCACGGACGGCAACTTGAGCGTGCATGCCCGCAAGCTGGAAGAAGCGCGCTATGTGAGTTGCACGAAGAGCTTTGCGCAACGTGTGCCTCGAACTGAATACCGGCTTACGGCGACGGGCCGCAAGGCGCTGGAACAGTATCTGGATGAAATGGAAGCGCTGATCCGCCAGACGCGCAAAGGTTAGCGCAGGATGCATACGGCGCTGATTATGGATGGCAATGGGCGATGGGCCGAACGCAGACGATTGCCTCGTTTCGCCGGTCACGGCAGGGGCGCGGACGCGGTGCGGCGTGTGGTGGAAGAAGCGCCGCGGTTGGGGATCACCTCGCTGACGCTCTATGCGTTTTCTTCCGACAACTGGACCAGGCCCGCCGCCGAAGTGGCAGCGCTGATGGAACTGTTCCGCAGGACGCTTGCCGCTGAGACCGGTCGCTGCATTCGTGAGGGCGTGCGAATGACTGTGATTGGTCGGCGCGATCGGTTGAGCAAGGCGCTGCTGGGGCGGATTGGAGAATCGGAAGCGTCGACGCAGGACGGTACCCGGCTTCATTTGCGATTGGCGGTGGATTATTCCGGGCGGCATTCCATTCAGGCCGGGGAGGTGGGGCCGGATGTGGATCTGTTGGTTCGCACAGGCGGCGAGCAGCGGCTGAGCGACTTTCTGTTATGGGAAAGCGCTTATGCCGAGATACTGTTCGAGCCCAGGCTGTGGCCGGATTATACGGGTGACGATCTGGCGCGCGCGGTTCGATGGTTCCGTGCGCGCAACCGCAAATTCGGAGGTTTGGGACAATACGGAATCGCGCATGAAAAAGACGGGGAGGTTCATTACGTTCGAGGGGATCGATGGCTGCGGTAAGACGACGCAGCTTCGGTTGCTGGCGGCCCACATGCGGGAATGCGGGCTGGACGTGGTGGAGACGGTGGAGCCGGGCGGCACGGAAATCGGGAAACAGATTCGTCAGATTTTGTTGAACCCCGCGAATGGGGCGATGAACTCGCGGGCTGAATTGCTGCTGTATTTCGCGAGCCGGGCGCAGAATGTGGAACAGGTGATTCGTCCAGGGATCGAGCGGGGCGCGAATGTATTGTGCGATCGGTTTACGGATTCGACGCTGGCCTATCAAGGCGCTGGCCGGGGCCTGGACACGGAACCGATTCTGATGCTGGACAGGCTGGCTTGCAAGGGTCTGCGTCCGGACTTGACGATTCTGATCGATCTGGATATAGCGAAGGGCCGCGAACGGATGCGGGAGCGGAATGCGAAGGTGGGTCCGGCGGAGACGCGGATCGATGAAGAATCGGAGGCCTTCCACGCGCGTGTGCGAGCGGGGTATCATGCGCTGGCGCTGCGGGAGCCGCAACGTATCCGCGTGGTGAATGGTGCTGAGCGCATCGGTACGGTGGCGAAGCTGGTGTGGGAACAGGTGGAGCCTCTTGTTCGCTAACTTCTGGGGCAATGCACAAGCCGTGCGTGCGCTCACGCGCATGGCGGAGAGCGGCCGCATTCCACAGACGCTGCTGTTTGCGGGGCCGGAAGGCGTGGGGAAGGCAACGCTCGCGCGGCGCTTTGGGGCGTTGCTGATCGGGCATGGCGAGCGCATCGAGCGCGATGATTTGAGCTTGCCGGCCAATGTGGATCTGGCGCAGGCGCGCGAGAAGTGGACGGCGGAGAAGCGCAATGAAGACCCGCTGCTATTCGCGTCGCATTCGGATTTTGTGACGTTTGCGCCGGATGGTCCGCTGCGCCAGCTTTCACTGCCGCAGATGCGGCTGTTGAAGGAACGCGCGCCTTTCAAGCCGCTGGCCGGGGCGCGGCGTATTTTTCTGATCGATCATGTGGACCGCGCCGGAGACAATGCCACCAATTCGCTGTTGAAGATTTTAGAGGAGCCGCCTGAACATTTGCTGTTGATTATGACGGCGGAGAATCCTTATGACCTGCTGGCTACGATACGGTCGCGGTCTGTGATTGTGTCGCTATCGCCGCTACAGCCGGAAGAGATGCAGCAGTTCGCGGAGGCGCGCGGGATGGAGCAGGCGGAGAAGCGGATCGCGCTTTCGGGGGGGAGCCCTGGGGTGGCGTGGTCGCTCGATTTGGGGGTCCATGAGAAGCGGCGGGCGGCCATGCATGCCATGTTGAAAGCGGCGGCGGGGCTTGCTCCGTTTGGGACGTGGGTGCCTTTTTCGGAAGCGTTGGGCCGCAGCAAGAATGAAAAGCTGGAGTTCTATTTGAAGCTGCTTTACGACCTGTTGCGCGATGTGATGATTTTGCGCGAAGGCGGGAGCGCGATTCGCAATTTCGATTTGCGGCAGGACCTGGAAGCTGTGGCCGCGAGAGTGGATGGGGCTTGGGTGGCGAGGGCTGTGAAGAAGACGGATGAACTGGCGATGCTGCTGCGGCGCAATATTCAGAAGACGATTGCGCTGGACGATTGGATTTTGAGTTTGCGCGTTTGAGGCATTCGCGAAAGGCCAAAAACAGATCTACTTCGGTGCGCTATCGCCGGCCATATCACGCTGTAGCACATCGTTCAATAGATCTGACAGGCCAATGCCTTGCCGCGCGGCTTTGCGCGAGAAATGTTCCCAGACGCTTCGCTCGATCGAGGCGGGCAGGAAGACTTTTCCGTCGGCGGGAATGTGGTGAAGGCCGCGGACGCCCGTGGTGAAATCGATCTCATCGGGCATCTCGTCGTTAACCGTTAGATCAGGCATACGCTTCATTACCAGTATATCGGCGTATTTCTGCCTGTGTCGCCGGACGAGCCGATATCAAGCGAATCTCCGTTGTGTTGGGCATCGAGTTCGCCCAAAGGTAAACGACAGAGAGGATCGCGCCGTTGGCAGCCCAGCCGACAGAGAACCAACGGTCCTCCATGACGCTGTGCTCCAGATCGGGAGTGCTGAGGAGTTGCGGATCGCGAAAAATTGTCGAGGCAACCTCGAAGGCGATGCCGTGTTTACGCTCGTTCGCGGCGGCCTTGTTCTCGTCCCACTCGAACCGAAACAGCGGCTCGCCCATCGCCAGATCTCCGGTACCATGTTAGCCGTGGCTAAGGCTTGATCCCGCGCAAGTTGCGATTTCGGGCAGCACGATTGCGCTGGACGATTGGATATTGAGTTTGCGCGGCTAACGGATGCTACGATTCCACATGCATCATCGAACGGCACAACTTTTACTCACTGCATCAGCGCTTCTTTTGAGTTCATGCGCATCCCAAACCACGACCGACACTCGCGCCGCGGAAGCTGCTATTCGCGCTCTGGACGAGCAGTGGTCGGCCACGGCGGGGAAGGGCGATTTGCACGGCACGGTTGCTTTCTACGGCGACGACGCCGTGCTGCTTCCGCCGAATGAGCCGCTCGCGGCGGACAGGAATGCGATTCGCGCTTCGTGGGCCGGACTGCTGGAGCAGACTGCCGCGCTGCAATGGAAGGCTTCGAAAGTTGAGGTGGCGAAATCGGGCGAGCTGGGATACCTCTACGGCACTTACCGGCTTGCCATGAAAGGGCCTGCAGGAAAGCCAGGTGCCGTGGACACCGGCAAGCTGGTGGAAATTTGGAAGAAGCAACCGGACGGTGCCTGGAGATGCATCGTGGATACGTTCAACTCGGATGTTCCGCAGCCGGCTGCACCGCAAGCGAAGTAATTAGAGCGAAGCGGAGCCCGTGGCTTGCGCCATCAAGCTATAGAAGGTGGGGAAGCTGACGCTGGCGGCTTCCGCGCCCTGCATCTCAGATGGCCCGTCGGCGTGCAGGGCGGCTACGGCGAAGGCCATGGCGATGCGGTGATCGCCGAAGGAATCGAAGTGGGCCGCGCGGAATGTCTGGCGGCCGGGGATGTGCATACCGTCGGGCGATTCCTCCGCTTCGATGCCCATGCGGCGCAAATTGTCGAGCACAGTTGCAATGCGGTCTGTCTCTTTCACGCGCAGTTCTTTGGCATCGCGCACGGTCAGGCCTTCTTCGCTGGCCGCGCCGAGAACGGCCAGCACGGGAATCTCATCGATGAGCGCGGCGGCGGTTTCTCCTTCGATGATGCCTCCGCGAACGGGCGCGTGGCGGACATGCAGGTCGCCAATCATTTCACCGTTGGTTTGTTCGAGGTTCACCACTTCGAGCGACGCACCGGCAGCCAGGAGAAAATCGAGCAGCGCGGAGCGGGTAGGGTTCAAGCCGACTCCGCGCAGGAATAGATCGGAGCCGGGGATGAGGGTTGCGGCGACCAGAAAAAATGCGGCGGAAGAGAGGTCGGCGGGGACCAGCAGTTCGCGGCCTTCGAGGAGCGGGCGGCCTTCGAGCGTGATGACGCGCGATTGAGTTCGAATGTGCGCACCGAATTCACGCAGCGCAATTTCAGTGTGATCGCGTGAGCGTACCGGTTCACGCACCACGGTCTCGCCCTCCGCAAACATACCGGCGAAGAGCACGCACGTTTTCACTTGAGCGCTGGCAACGGGCAATGTGTAATCGATAGGGCGCAGCGCGTGGCCGGTGATGGTGAGCGGCGGGAAGCGATTGTCGCGCGCTTCGATGTGCGCGCCCATTTCGCGAAGAGGGTCCATGATGCGGCCCATGGGACGGCCGGAGAGCGATTCATCGCCAATGAGTCTGCTGGTGAAGGGCTGCGCGGCGAGAGGGCCGGCCAACATGCGGATGGCGGAACCGGAGTTGCCGCAATCGAGATCGGAAGCGGGTTCGCGCCAGCCAGCGAGACCCTGGCCGTTCACGGTGACATCGAGACTCTGTTCAGTGATTTCGATGCCGAGAGCGCGGAGGGCATTCAACGTGGAATGGCAATCCGCGCCGGTGGAGTAGTTGTGGATGAGCGACTCGCCCTTGGCGAGTGAAGCCAGAATGGCGTAGCGATGAGAGATGGATTTGTCGCCGGGCAGCGTGAGAGAGCCCGTCAGCGGGCCCGAAGGTGAAATGCGCATGGAAACGTTTAGGATAACCGTTGACGCCCATGCCGGAAGTGAATTTAAGATCGAGGCGCGGGGGGATGCATCCGAAAGGTAAAAGGACTTTGGTTTCGCGCGAGAAATAAGCAATAATACTTTCTTGGCTTCAACTTGGCGGTGTGCCTGATGGACTTGCGCGGAGTTGTGCCCCTACGAACGGTCAATGCCACAGATCTTTAGCTTCAGTTCCAACAGCTACACAAAAGTAGGAATCATTGTCGGGCTGTTTACGCTGGCAGGCGTGGGCGGCGTGTTGTTTCAGCTTGGCTCGGATTCCTCCTATGCCACCAACCAGGGCGTGGCGAGGGTGCAGCCTGTGCAGTTCAGCCACTCGCACCATGTGAGTTCCATGGGGATCGATTGCCGCTACTGCCACACGTCGGTGGAGAACGCGGCGTTCGCGAATATTCCCCCGACGAAAACGTGCATGAACTGCCATTCGCAGATATGGACCGGGAGTCCGGAACTGGAGATGGTGCGCGCCAGCTACCGGAACGATACGTCGATTCCGTGGGTGAAAGTGCACGATCTTCCGGATTTTGTGTATTTCAATCACAGCATTCACGTGAAGAAGGGCATGGGGTGCGAAACTTGCCATGGCCGCGTGGATTTGATGCCGCTGGTTTACCAGAAAAATTCGCTTGAGATGCGGTGGTGTCTGGATTGTCATCGCAATCCGGAGAAATATATCCGGCCCCGCAGCGAAGTTTTTACCATGGGTTATAAATACCCGGAAAACCAGGAAGAGGTGGGGCTCAAGTTGATTCAGGAATACAAAGTCCAGAGGCTGGAAACCTGCAACACCTGCCACCGTTAACGGGAAAAAATTTAAAACAAGTGGAACACATCGAGCCAAACCGCGAAACCGGCAGTCAGCAAATGCCAATTTCAGAAAACATGTTGGATCTTTCCACCGCTCAGAGCCAGTTAGAGGGCGGGAAGGGCCGTCATTACTGGAGGGCGCTTGAGGAACTGTCGGAGCACAATGGGTTTGAAGAACTGCTGCATCGTGAATTTCCGCAGCAGGCGTCTGAATGGGATTCGGGCGACGAGGGCCGGCGCAATTTTCTGAAGCTGATGGGCGCTTCGCTCGCGCTGGGCGGGTTGAGCGCGTGTACGAAGCAGCCGGAAGAACGGATTTATCCTTACGTGAACGCGCCGGAAAATATCGTGCCCGGCAAGCCTTTGTTTTACGCGACCGCGTTCACCATGAGCGGCGTTTCCACGGGCATTTTGATGGAAAGCCACATGGGCCGGCCGACCAAGGTGGAAGGCAATCCGCTGCATCCGGCGAGCCTTGGTTCGACTGATGTGATGACGCAGGCGAGCGTGTTGAATCTATACGATCCCGACCGTTCGCAGACGCTGACTTTCCTGGGTGAGATTCGTACTTACGCCTCCTTCGTGACGATGATCAAGGGAGTGTTGAGCGAGCAGGAATCGAAGAAGGGCGCGGGGATCAGGATACTGACCGAGACCATCGGTTCGCCAACTTTGGGCGACCAGATGAAGGCCATGCTGGCGGTGTATCCGAGTGCGAAGTGGTACCAGTGGGAGCCGATCGGTGCGCAGAGCGCGCGCCTGGGTGCTCATATGGCGACGGGCCAGTTCGTTAACACCTATTACAAATTCGATGCGGCGGAAGTGGTGCTGGCGATCGATTCCGATTTTCTGTGTGTGGGGCCGGCTAGTTCCCGCTATGCGCGCGAGTTTATCGACAAGCGGCGCGTGCGCGGTGAGCAGCATGGCATGAATCGCATGTATGCGGTGGAATCGACACCGACGGCGACGGGCGCGAAGGCGGATCATCGCTTCCCGATGAAGCCGTCCGCTATCGAGCCGTTCGTGCGGGCTTTGGCTGGTGCGTTGGGCGTGGGCGCGGCGGGCGGTGCGCAGCCATCGGGCAACTGGTTTGCGCCGATGGTGAAAGATCTGCAGGCCAATCACGGAACCAGCCTGGTGATTGCCGGCGACGATCAATCGCCTGAAGTTCATGCGCTGGTGCATGCGATTAATGCGGCGCTGGGGAATGCTGGCAAGACTGTGATTTATACAGATCCGCTGGAGGCGAATCCGACGGATCAGCTTGCGGATTTGAAGGCGCTTTCGGCGGACCTGGATTCAGGCGCGGTGGATATTTTGTTCATCATGGGCGGCAACCCCGCGTTTAATGCGCCGGTGGATTTGGGCTTCGCGGATAAGATTCAGAAGGCCAGGCTGCGGGTGCGTCTGGGCTTGTATGAAGATGAAACGTCCACGCTATGCCAGTGGCATGTTCCGGAAGCGCATGCGCTGGAATATTGGAGCGATGGGCGCGCGTTCGACGGTACAGTCACCATCATGCAGCCGCTGATTGCGCCGCTGTATGACGGCAAATCGCCGCACGATTTTCTGGCGCTGTTCACGGATAATCCGCAGCAGTCCGGGTATGACACGGTGCGGGCGTATTGGCAGGCGAAGAATAAGGGCCCGGAGTTTGAGAACTGGTGGCGGAAATCGATTCATGATGGCGTGGTGGCGGATTCGGCGCTGCCGGAAAAAACGGTAGCCGCGGGAAATGTTCCGCCGTCGCAGTCATCGGGCGCGGCATCGGGCATGGACGTTTCGTTCCATGCGGACCCTTATATTTATGATGGCCGGTTCGCGAACAACGGCTGGTTGCAGGAATTGCCGCGGCCCATTTCGCGCCTGTCATGGGACAACGCCGTCTTGATCGGTCCGGCGACGGCGAAGAATTTGAAGCTCGAAAGCGAAGACCAGGTTGAGTTGAAGTTGAATGGCCGGACGGTCTGGGGCGCGGTCTGGGTGCAGCCCGGGCAGCCGGACGATTCCGTGGCCGTGCACATGGGGTTCGGGCGTACGCGTTCGGGGCGCGCTGGCAATGGTGCGGGCTTCGATGCGTACCCGCTGAGGACCACTGCCGGAATGAGCCATGCTTCGGGGCTTGAAATCCGCAAGCTGAACAAGAAATTCGATCTCGCCACAATGCAGAGTCAGGGCACCATGGCCGGTCGCGCGGTGGCTCGCGAAGGCACGATTAGCGAGTACAAGAAGAATCCCGATTTCGCGCGCGAGATGGGCGAAGAGATGCCCGATAAAGGCTTGACCATTCTTCCTGAAACCTGGAAGTACGAAGGGTACGCCTGGGGCATGTCCATCGATCTGAATGCCTGCGTGGGCTGCAATGCGTGCGTGGTGGCGTGCCAATCGGAAAACAATATTGCGGTGGTGGGCAAAGACCAGGTGCGGCGCGAACGCATCATGCACTGGCTGCGTATCGACCGCTATTACGAAGGCCCCGCCGACAATCCGAAGACGCTGTTCCAGCCCGTGGCTTGCGTTCATTGCGAGCATGCGCCGTGCGAAATTGTCTGCCCGGTGGCGGCAACCGTCCATGATCAGGACGGGCTGAATAACATGATTTACAACCGCTGCGTGGGCACGCGGTATTGTTCGAACAACTGTCCTTATAAGGTGCGCCGCTTCAACTTCTACCTGTTCAGCGATTGGAACACGGAGAGCGTGAAGATGCAGAAGAACCCGGACGTGACGGTGCGCAGCCGCGGCGTGATGGAGAAGTGCTCGTACTGTGTGCAACGCATCAATTACGCGAAGATCACTGCCGAGAAGGAAGACCGGCGTGTGCGGGATGGCGAGATTGCAACGGCTTGCGAGGCAGCGTGCCCCACGCAGGCGATCACGTTCGGCGATCTGAACGATAGAGAAAGCAGAGTGGTCAAGGAAAAGAAGGAAGGCCTGACCTATGCTCTGCTGGGCGAATTGAATACGCGGCCGCGCACGACGCATATGGCCGCGCTGCGAAACCCAAACCCTGAGATTGAGGCAAGCTAGCTGATGGCCGCTCCCCTGCAACCTGTAGAATTACCCGACGAGATCAAGGTCGGCCCAATCATCGGGCCGCAGGAAAACCTCACCACCGTCACCGATACGCTGGCCGGCATTGTTCTGCGCCGCAAGACCAGCTACGGATGGATGATGGGCGCGTTCGTTTCGTTCTGCCTGGTGATGGTGCTGCTGATGGGCATGACGTACCTGTTCCTGAAAGGTACCGGCATCTGGGGCATCAACATGCCCGTGGCGTGGGGCTTTGCGATTGTAAACTTCGTTTGGTGGATCGGTATCGGTCACGCGGGTACGTTGATTTCCGCCATCTTGCTGTTGCTGAATCAAAGCTGGCGTAATGCAATCAATCGTTATGCGGAAGCCATGACATTGTTCGCCGTCGCTTGCGCCGGCTTGTTTCCCATCATGCACATGGGCCGCGCGTGGCTGGCCTATTGGCTTCTGCCCTATCCGAACACGATGTGGCTGTGGCCGCAATTCCGCAGCCCGCTCGATTGGGACGTTTTCGCTGTTTCGACGTATGCCACCATTTCGCTGGTGTTCTGGTATGTGGGTCTGATTCCCGATGCGGCTTCGCTGCGCGATCAGGCGCAGCACCGCTGGCAGCAGATTGTTTACGGATCGCTGGCGCTGGGCTGGCGTGGGTCGGCCCGTCATTGGCAGCGATATGAGAAAGCTTCGCTGCTGCTGGCCGGCTTGGCCACTCCGCTGGTGCTTTCCGTTCATACGGTTGTGAGTTTTGACTTTGCCGTGGCGATTCTGCCCGGCTGGCATACCACGATTTTTCCGCCATACTTTGTGGCCGGCGCCGTGTATTCAGGCTTCGCCATGGTGCTGACGCTGATGATTCCAGTGCGCAAGATTTACGGCCTGGAACAACTTGTCACCATGCGCCACATCAACAATATGGCCAAGGTGATGTTGACGACGGGTTTGATTGTCGGCTACGGATACATGATGGAGGCCTTCTATGCGCATTACAGCGCGAACACGTATGAGGGCTTCATGATGAACAACCGTATGTTCGGCCCCTATGGCGCATACTACTGGTGCCTGGTTTTCTGTAACATCGTGACGCCGCAATTCCTTTGGATCAAGCGTGTGAGAACAAATCTGATCATTCTCTGGATTGTCAGTATTGTTGTGAATATCGGGATGTGGCTGGAGCGGTTCGTAATCGTCATCACCAGCCTGCATCGCGATTTTCTGCCCTCGTCGTGGGGCCACTATACGCCCACCGCCTGGGATTGGGCGATTTATGTTGGCACGATAGGGCTATTCATGACGCTGATTTTTGTCTTCATGCGGACTATTCCCATGATCACGATGCATGAGCTACGCTTGCTGGTGCCTCCGGAAACCAAGACGCCCGCCGTCACTTCTCAGGAGCCGGTAAAACGCATATGAGCCATTCCGGCATTATCGAAACTACGCCGATTTACGGCGTCATGGCTGAATTTCACAACGCGGCGGATTTGGTCCATGCGGCTGAAAAAGCGAAAGAGGCCGGCTACCGGCGGATGGATGCTTACACGCCGTATCCGGTGGAAGATCTGGAAGAGCCGCTGGACCTTCACGACAATCGCATCTCGCTGTTCGTTCTGCTGGCGGGCATTTGTGGCGCGACGTTCGGCTTCGGGTTTCTTTCCTGGGTCAACACTGTTTCCTACCCGTTGAATGTGGGTGGCCGGCCGATGATCAGCGCACCAATGTTTATCCCCATTACCTTCGAGTGCACTATTCTGGCGGCGGGCTTGACGTCCGCAATCGGCATGATACTGCTCAACGGTTTGCCGATGCCGTACCACCCGGTATTTAACGTGCCGCGGTTCGCCCGCGCCTCGCAGGATGGATTTTTTCTGTGTATTGAGGCGACCGACCCGCAGTTCGATCGCGCGAAGACCGGTGCGTTTATGGATAGCCTGGGTGCTTACGAGGTGTCTGAAGTTGCCAATTAGGACACCTTATATCCTGCTGCCGCTGGGTGCCGCCGTGTTGCTGGCCGGCTGCCGTCAGGACATGCACGATCAGCCCAAGTACAAGCCGCTTCGCGAGAGCAGCTTTTTTGCCGACAAGCGCCAATCGCGGCCCGTTCTTCCGAACACTGTCGCGCGCGGCGATTTGCGAGAAGAGACCGAATTTTATACAGGCAAGGCCGCGAGCGACGCCAAGGTGGACCTGGATTATTTTCCGATGCCGATTACGCGAGATGTGATTGAGCGCGGGCATCAGCGGTTCGATGTGTTTTGTTCGCCGTGCCATGGCCGCCTGGGAAATGGCGCGGGAATGATTGTGAAGCGCGGTTTCAAAGCGCCGCCTTCGTACCATATTCAGCGCCTGCGCGATGCGCCAGTGGGTCACTTCTATGACGTGGTGACGAACGGCTACGGCAGCATGTATAACTATGCGTCGCAGATTCCTCCGCGCGACCGTTGGGCTATTGTGAGTTACATCCGCGCGCTGCAGTTGAGCCAGAATGTACAGGGTGCCGACATCACGACGGAGATGCGCGCGAAGCTGGACGCGCCGAAGCCGAAGCGGGAAGGCGGCGCGGCGGAAGAGACGCCCGTGCCCGCGCGTGAGCCGGAGCGGAAGGATTCGCCGAACAGTCCGAACTTGCCGGCCGGCGCTCCAGCGACTCCCACCAGTCCCACCCCGAAAGCGGGAGCCACCCAGAAATGATGATTGAGAATCAATACACGCTCGCTCCCGCGGCGCGCGTCGATCTGCGCAGAGTACAGCGTGTTGCGCTGATTGTGGGCATCATCGGTATCGTCGCGCTGTTGGTCGGTTTTTTCACCACCCCGGCTCAGCAGTTTTTGCGCGCTTACCTTGTCGGCTTCCTGTTTTGGAACGGCATGACCCTGGGCTGCTGGGGAATTTTGATGATTCAGTACATGTCGGGCGGTGCTTGGGGCATGATGCTTCGACGCACCCTCGAAGCGGGAACACGCACCTGGATGTTGTCTGCCCTGCTGGTCCTACCGGTTCTTTTCGGCGTTCACGAGCTTTACAGTTGGGCACAGCCGGCGGTGGCCGCGCACGACAAAATCATTCAGGGCAAGCAGTTCTACCTGAACGTTCCTTTCTTCCTCCTGCGGGCGGTTTTGTATTACCTGATATGGGGCACCATCATTACGCTTTTGAATCGCTGGTCTCTTGAACAGGATCGAACGGGCGACCTTAAGCTCGCCAAAAAGCTGGAAAGCCTGAGCGCTCCCGGCATTTTGATTTACGCATTCACCATGAGTTTCGCGGCCACCGATTGGATCATGTCGTTGACGCCGCACTGGTACTCGACAATCTATGGGCTGCTGCTATGCGTGGATCAAACGCTTTCCGCCATGGCCCTGGTTGTTGCGGCGATCGTTCTGCTCTCCCGGTTCGAGCCCCTGGCGTCCATCATCACCAAACGGCACTTGCACGATATGGGTAAGCTGCTGCTGGCATTCACGATGCTGTGGGCGTACCTATCGTTCTCGCAGTTGATCCTTATCTGGTCAGGCAATCTTCCGGAAGAGATCACCTGGTATATCGACCGGTTGAACGGCGGCTGGCAGTATGTCGGCGCGATCCTTTTGATTTTCCACTTCGGTTTTCCGTTCCTGATGCTGCTTTCGCAGGCGCTGAAGAAGAACCCGAAGACCCTTCAGCTGATCGCCATCTTTATCATCTTCGTGCGCATCATAGATGTGTTCTGGCTGGTGGAGCCGAATTTCTCCGGGTCGCATTTTCAACTGCATTGGTTGGATGTTGTGGCTCCCATCGGAATCGGTGGGCTCTGGCTGGCTTATTTTTTCAGAAATCTTTCCGAACGGCCCATTCTTCCGATGAATGCGCCGGACTTTGAAAAGGCGTTGAATCATGGACGACATCACCACTAAACACCAACCCCACGAAGATCCGGACGATAATCCGCGCGTTGCCTATGAACATGGCGACGCCGATGTCTTCACGGTATCGAAGTATGCCATCGCGCTCGGGTTCGGGGTGATAGTTGCCGCCGGGGCCATGTGGGGACTGTTTTCCTGGTTTCAGAATCAGCAGACGCTGGAAGTGACGAAGCTGCCGCCTTCCGTGATTGAGACGCGTAAGGGAATTCTGCCGCCGGAGCCGCGTCTGCAATCGACGCCCAAGCTGGACTTGCGGGAATACAGGGCAGCGGAAGAAGAGCAGTTGACGCAATACAATTGGCTGGATCCGCAGACCAAGACCACGGCGCGCATTCCCGTGGAAGAGGCGATTACGATGCTCTCGAAACGAGGGTTGCCGTGGAAGCCGCTGAAGGGTGGAGAGGGCCTCGATAGCGAAGGTTACCGGCTGCTGCCTGAAAAATCGAGCGGTGGACGCACGTTCGAGAAGATTGCGCAATGATGCTTCGTTTCACTACCGGGTTCCTGTTTCTGTGTCTGGGCGTCGCTCCCGCGCAGCAGGACCTGCTCAACATGAAGGGCGTCGATAGGCCGAATCCGCTC